>JBFHGX010000031.1:0-32181 GCA_041582875.1 Bacteroidales bacterium
ATCGTTTTTAAGCGCTTCTTCTGTTAAAAGGTTGGATATATGCATCTCCTTCAACTCTTCTATCGAATAGTCTAAAACATCCGACATGGCTCTATTTACATCGGTTAATTGCCCGTCTTTATTTGTGATACACATCAGGTCGGATGCAGTATTTACAAATGTGCGAAATTTCTCCTCGTTTTCTTTCAGGTTTTCTTCAGCTTGTATTCGCTCAGTGATGTCATTTGCAAAAACCAATTTTGCATTTTTACCTTCAAAAACTAAGTCGTATCTAATAATTTCAACTTGTATAATTTCTCCGTTTTTCTTTTTGTGAAGAAATATTCCGGCATTTGTAAGCCCGTTGTCCATTGTGGAGACAGATTGTTTTAGCTTCGGCGTTTCGGTATCTGGCCTTATGTCTAAAATGGTCATTTTTAGAAATTCTTCTTCTGTATAGCCATATTTCTCTACAAAGGCATTGTTTACGGAAAGAAAATCTAATGTTTCAGTATCAAAGATTGATATGGGCATTTGATTCGATTCATAGAGCTGCTTATACTTTTCTTCACTTTCCAGAAGTAATTTTTCTGATTTCTTCTTTTCCGTAATATCCTGAAATACACAATAGGTTTGTTTAAAGCTTCCATCGGGTAGGTAACCTATACAACCCTCGAACGAAATGTCGATAAAATGACCTTTTTTGTGCCTAATTTTAAATTGCACATCGTTTACATAACCTCGTTTTTTGAATGCAGGAAAGTTTTTTTCGAAGTGGGGTTTCCAGTCGGGATGCAGAAAATCAGCATATAGTTTACCAATGACTTCGTTACGCTCGTAACCGAGTGTTCGTAACCATGAGGGATTGATATCTATAAATCTTCCTTCTTCATCGAGCGATTGATACGATAGTGGTGCGTTGTCGAAAAGTGCTTTGTATTTTTCTTCACTTTCCTGAATGAGATATTCCGACTTTTTTTGCTCTGTTATATCTCTGTGCGTTCCGATGAGCCGGGATGGTTTATTTTTTTTGGTCCTCGAAATAATTTTCCCCTTGGCTAAAATCCATTTGTAACTTCCATCTTTACACAATATTCGATGTTCGTTGCTATATATGTCTGTTGTTCCATCGAAATGACTTTTAATCGCTTCATGTGCAGCAGCTTTATCATCGGGATGAACACGATTCTCCCATTCTTCAAACTTGTTTTCAATTTCAAACTCATCAAAACCAAGCATTGCTTTCCATTGTTTCGAATAAAAAACTTCGTTTGTTTCTATGCTCCAGTCAAATAACCCATCCCCGTTTTCTTCAATAGCAAATTGCCAGCGTTCTTCACTTTTTTTAAGGTTAACATTCAATTCAGTTTGTTCAATTTTTTGCTGAGTCATTTCACTAATTAGAAGTGTCATGTCCAACAAAAAATTCATTGCCGTTTTTACTTTTTCTTCTGAAACAACCGGCACCTTATCAAGGGCTTCGAGATAATTAGTTTTATCAAAATTATATTTTTGGGCTTGTGCTATGAAGAAATCTCGGCTGGGCTTTTCAAAGAAAAACTGACCGGAAAATAAATTGGCAACATGTTCATTATTAATAATTATTGGAACAGCAACGTCAATTAGCCCATTTAAACATTTGTAGCAATTGTACTTTTGTCCACTTTCCAGCTGTCCGGCCAAACAGGTATCACTTTCAGTACACCTAACGGATGTTTCAGGATGAACACGGTGAAAGTCGGTGCAAATTGTTCTCCACCCCGATTTTGAAAGAATATTACCTTCTAGGTCTAGTATCGCTGTTACAAAACCTGTTGCGTTGTTAAATCCATCCAACAGTAAGTTTATCCGCTCAAAATCTATATAGTCAATTAATTTGGTCTCCATTAGTGGTGATATCTGAATTTTACAACTATCCCTGATTTGCAGGTAAAGTGTTTGTACATGCGAGTAAAGTTAATACATATTTCGATATGGTCTATTCTAAACGAGACAATTAGGTGATTCCTATGATAAATAGTAGAGAGAGAAAACTTTAAGAATGCGTTTTAATAACTGTCGAATGGCCTGTAAAATATTTACGCACCCCTTATGACTAAAGGAATTCATGAGAAAAAATCACTTGTTAACTTGGACAATTAATGTAATTTTGAAAAAAAATCTTATGAAGAAAATCATTTTACTATTTGCCTTTATTTTGCCCCTGTTTGTCGTGGCAAAAACAACAGAACTTACCACTTTTGACGAAGTAATGAATGCGTTGAAGGAAGGAAAAGAGCTTCAGGCTGTTTTTTATTACAATGACTGTCAGTTAATTTCGGACAATGAAATTAGTGAAAAAGGCGTAGATGCCGTGGGTGGTATGTCGATTAGTACCTGGGAATATTTTGCTGAAGGAGCCATCAGAAATAAGGTGGCATTTGTTGTGACCTCTTCCTATCAGCTTATCGCTAACCCTTTGGGAGAGGGATATGTGTACAATTATGTGAAGCTTAAAATTTCTGCCGATGGTAAGGTTAAAATTACAGCCAACTATGTCGATTCATTAACACACAAGGAAATGATGTCCGAAAACTTTTTTACGACTATTTTTGATGGTACTGAAGGAGCAGCACATTTCTTTGTAAAATAAAGATTGGCTACATGTTACAAAAAAAGCACCTCCATAGGAGGTGCTTTTTTTGTAATGATATTTCCCCCTCCTCTCGTTCTCATTTGAGCGAAGCGGAAACGAGGATGCCTAGTCCTCATCGTTTCATGCTTGAGTCATACAAAATTAGAGAACCAATCAAAAAAAACAGAATTTTAAGTAGGGTCTATTCCGAAAAGTTGGACAAGTAATTATTGCCACGAAAACACCAAGGCTACAAGGTGCATAAAGAGCACATTGATAACATGTTACCTTTGTGAATTCTTTGTGTCTTTGAGCATTTGTGGCAAAAAAAAGGCTTCTCGAAGTGGACTCAGGCAAACCTTTCTGGAAATAATAATTCATGCCACTACTATAGACATAGTTACATGCATGATCAACTATTCCATCCTTTATCGGGATATGTGGATGTAGTCAACTCTCTCTGATCCTCGTCCGTGTTTGCAACGCGGATGCTCTATTCCCGGGCATTTGTAATGCCCATTCAAAAACTCCAGTATGTTCTCCACTAATTTCTATTCCACTCTGCCTTCACAAACAATATTACTGAAGTGCTGTAACTCAGTCAAACCAATAACCATATATTTTGTTAACCATTACGTTATAAAATTCATGCTACCCAACCTTCATCACACCCCCATCCTTCAACACATATTTTTCCCCGCTCTCCAAACAGGTGGCCATGCCGTTTTCGTCAAAATGAAGTCGATGACCAAATTCACTCATCCACCCAATTTGCTTGGCAGGATTTCCTACCACAAGTGCGTAGGGCAGTATTTCTTTCGTAACCACGGCTCCGGCACCAATAAATGCATATTCGCCAATGTCATGACCACATACAATGGTGGCGTTGGCTCCAATACTCACTCCTTTTTTGACCAGAGTTTTAGTGTAATGACCTCGCCGGTTGACTCCGCTGCGAGGATTCACCACATTGGTAAATACCATTGAAGGGCCTAAAAAAACATCGTCTTCACAAATAACCCCGGTATATATACTAACGTTGTTCTGAACTTTTACGTTGTTGCCCAACACCACCTGAGGCGAAACCACCACATTTTGTCCCAAGTTGCAGTTTTCACCCAAAATACAATCGGACATGATATGCGAAAAGTGCCAAATTTTAGTTCCTTTTCCAATTTGACAATTGTCATCGATGACAGCCGTCTCGTGCACAAAATATTCTTTTTCCATGGTAATCTGTTGTGAAACGATAAATGTAAAAAAGCCGAATTCCTGCAAAAGTGCAAAAAATCCGGCTTTTTAATGGGGTTGATTACTGATTACTTCTCAACAAATTCCATAACAGCACCAATAATTTCGTCCTGAATTTCTTTGGTGAGTTCGGTGTGAATAGGCAACGACATTACCGTACGGCTCAATTCCTCAGTAACAGGGAAATCGCCTTCTTTATATCTTGGATCCAAGTAGGCTTTCTGCATATGCAAAGGCACTGGATAGTATACGGCACAGGCAATTCCTTTTTCGTTCAGGTGCTTCATTAAACCATCCCGGTCAACACCATTCAAAACGAGGGTGTATTGATGAAATACATGGGTGGTGAAAGAGGCAGTTTTTGGATAAGAAATTTTGTCTGTTTTCGAAAAGCCTTCATTGTAATAATTGGCGGCTTGTAAACGAGCAGCACCATATTCATCCAAATGTTTAAGTTTAATGTCCAGAACAGCGGCTTGAATACTGTCTAAACGTGAGTTAACTCCTACCAAATCGTGGTAGTAACGAACAGTCATTCCGTGATTAACTACGACGCGCATTTTAGCAGCTAAGTCGTCGTTGTTGGTGAAAATTGCACCACCATCGCCGTACGCTCCCAGGTTTTTCGATGGGAAAAATGAAGTACATCCAATATCACCAATCGACCCGGCCTTTTTTGTACTACCATCTGCGCAAGTATATTCCGCTCCTATGGCTTGGGCATTGTCCTCAATCACATACAGATTGTGGGCTTTGGCGATTTCCATAATCGATTTCATGTCAGCACATTGTCCGAAAAGGTGAACGGGAACAATGGCCTTTGTTTTGGGTGTGATAGCTCTTTTAATAGCTTCAGGATCAATGTTGTAGGTAATTGGATCCACGTCGACTAACACAGGGGTCAATTGAAGCAATGCAATTACTTCGGCGGTGGCAATAAAGGTAAAAGAGGTGGTAATAACTTCATCACCAGGTTTTAGATCAAGAGCCATCAGGGCTACCTGTAGGGCATCGGTTCCGTTGGCGCACGGAATAACATGTTTAACTCCCAGGTAATCCTGTAGATTCTTTTGAAAACTATGAACGGCCGGACCATTAATAAATGATGCATTGGAAAGGATTTCCAGAACGGCTGCATCAACCTCTGTTTTTATTTTTTGATATTGGCCAACCAAATCGACCATGTTGTGTTTTATCATGTGTAAATTTTTAATGTTAATAATTTCACAAACAGGATGCAAAGATAGATAAAGTGACCAAAATTGCTATTTGATGAACACTTTTTCGCAGATTATTTAGTTAAATAGTTTTAAAAGGCAAGGCATCCTGATTTTCAGTTTATCTTTGCCCCAAATGAGTAGGATATGTTTAAAAAATTGTACCTCCTGATAATCACCCTTTTGTTTGTTTTTGGAGTTAAGGCTCAGGTGAATCCAAACGATTCTGCCGTGTCTGCGTTTTTACCTTCTGTTTCGTATGCTTATCAACTTGCCGGTGGCGACATGACCATTGATTACGGAAATAACTCTACTGTTGGTGGTGGAGTTAAATATAAAACTGCGGGCAATTGGCTGTGGTCGTTAGAAGCGAATTTTATTTTTGGTAGTACCATTAATAATGCTGATTCTATTCTCCGAATGGTGGAAACAGATGAACATTTTATCATCGATGGAAATGGAACTTATGCTTTGTATACGCTTTATGAGCGGGGTTATAATGTCAATGTAAGCGTGGGAAAGGTCATTAATATTTTTAATTCAAATCCAAATTCGGGTTTGATGCTTACCGGAGGAGTGGGGTTGTTGGTCCATCGCATGAAGATCGATAATCAGCATAAAACAGCTCCTCAAATCAATGATGATTATGCCAAAGGATACGATCGGCTCAGGGCAGGAGTATCATTAAATGAGTTTGTGGGTTATTTTTACATGGGTAAATCCAGGTTATTGAATTTTTATGCCGGATTTGAGTTTGTGCAAGGTTTTACTTCAAGTCAGCGCGATTGGATTTTTGATCAAATGAAGAAAGACAATAGCCAACATCTCGATTTGTTTTACGGATTTAAAGTCGGTTGGATTATTCCCATATACAACCGTGCTCCCGATCCATACTACTACAATTAAGTATGTTCTGGATTTATCAATTTTTTGTTTTCAGTTATACGCTGTTTTTGCGATTTGCAGCTTTGTTTAATGCAAAGGCACATCAATGGGTATTGGGTCGCAAAAATGTAATTTCGCGAATTAAACAAGATGTAATAACCAACGACCCGTTGGTTTGGTTTCATTGTGCTTCGTTGGGTGAATTTGAACAAGGCCGACCCGTAATCGAAGCGATTAAAAAAAGCAATCCGGACATAAAAGTGTTCCTTACGTTTTTTTCACCTTCGGGATACGAAGTGAGGAAGAATTTTGAAGGTGCTGATTGGGTTTATTACCTTCCGCCGGATACGCTGAGCAATGCCAAACAATTGGTGCATCACCTGAATCCTGTTCTGGTGTTTTTTGTTAAATATGAGTTTTGGTTTAATTACCTGAATGCCCTATACAATCAAAGGGTTCCCATCCTGTTTTTGTCGGTTATCTTTCGACCCTCTCAATATTTTTTTAAGTGGTGGGGGTCTTGGTTTAGGAGGCAGTTTCAAAAAATTACTTACTTCTTTGTTCAGGATGAACAATCGGCGGATTTGCTCAATCAAATAGGAGTCCATCATGTGGAAGTAGCAGGTGATACCCGATTCGATCGTGTGTTGTCTCTGGCACAGCATAAGCAAAAAGCTGAAGGGGTTGAGCTTTTTAAGCAGCAGTCGATACTGTTGGCAGGTGGAAGTACATGGCCGGTGGATGAACAAATGTTGTTGGAGGTTATGAAAAAAGCCGCTCCTGAGGTAAAACTATTGTTGGCGCCTCACTTGGTGGATGATGCCCATATTGCTGCTATTCAGCAAAAATTTTCCTCTTTCCATCCGGTATTGTTTACTGATCTTTCGGCAGGAATTCCTGAAAACTGCCGTGTACTTGTTTTAAACACCATCGGTATGCTTTCACAGTTGTACCAATACGCCGATCTGGCCTATGTAGGTGGTGGGTTCGGAGTTGGAATACACAACCTTCCAGAAGCAGCCGTTTATGGTATTCCCGTTGTCTTTGGTCCCAATCATCAGCGATTTAAGGAAGCTCTCGATCTGCAACGATTGAAGGGTGGTTTTTCTGTTTCATCTGAGAAAATGGGGGAGGAGATTATTCTGGATCTGTTAAAGGATAGAGATCGCCGAACAGAAGCCGGTAAAAATGCCCGAAATTATATCCTGGGGCATTCGGGTGCTACTTTTGCAGTTGTTGATAAAGCTGCTTCTTATTTAATGGCAAAGACGAAATCTTCCCTATAATAAACCCAATAAAATAGATCCTTTTTTAAAAAGCTTTGGTATATTTGCCTTCCTAATAATTTATACCATGAATATCATCTTACGAAAAGGCCTTAGAAAGCCAACAGCAGCCAATGTTGTCTACCTGATTAAAGCTGGAACTGATTTAAAAGAAATACCCCTCAATAGCGATGAAATTGATTTCGTAAGAAAACAACATCGAAACAAGCACAAAGTAATTGAGATTAATCGCTATAAAAATCTAATTTATATTGTTTACGGCGATATGTTGGGTGTGCGTGAAGGTCGGTTGGAAAATTACAGGAAAAATGGAAACAATGCCCAGCATATGTTGAAAAAAGCACAGGCTGAACGTGTTGTTGTGGTTCCGGTAAACGCAGCGAAGGAAGAGGTGTTGGCTTTTACCGAAGGAATGATTTTAGGTAATTACCAATTTTTAAAATACAAAGGCGACGCTGGTAAAATTCAAAATAACCTGAGCCAGATAGATGTGTATATGTCTGACATTACCAATGCTGATCTGGACAAGCTAAAATTATTGATTGATGCGGTTTGCTTTGC
The DNA here is from genome assembly GCA_041582875.1 of Bacteroidales bacterium. Classification (GTDB taxonomy): domain Bacteria; phylum Bacteroidota; class Bacteroidia; order Bacteroidales; family F082; genus UBA6244. Next base: position 7,794 of record JBFHGX010000031.1, read on the forward strand.
CCGTGATCTGATCAATGAACCTGATAGTTATCTTACTGCCAATCAGTTGGCTGAAGAGATCAAGTTGAAAGGTAAATCATCGAAGGCAAAGGTCGAAATATTCAATAAAAAGAAAATAGAATCCCTGAAAATGGGTGGTTTACTTGCAGTAAATAGAGGAAGTATTGATCCTCCTACTTTCACTATTGTAGAATGGAAACCAGAGAATGCAATCAATGCCAAACCCTATATTTTTGTGGGAAAAGGTGTTGTGTACGATACGGGCGGTTTAAGCTTAAAGCCATCAAATTATATGGACACCATGAAGAGTGATATGGCTGGTGCGGCTGCTGTTGCTGCTGCAGTACATGCCATTGCGGAAGCGCAACTTCCGGTGTATGTAATTGCCCTTGTTCCTGCAACCGACAATCGTCCTGATGGAAATGCATACACTCCTGGAGATGTTGTTGTTATGCATGATGGTACTACTGTGGAAGTGCTAAACACTGATGCTGAAGGCAGGATGATATTGGCCGATGCCCTGAGTTATGCTAAAAAATATAACCCTGAACTGGTCATCGATATGGCTACCCTTACCGGAGCCGCGGCTCGTGCTATCGGACCAATGGCTATGGTGGGGATGAAGTCAGGGTCAGATGTGGAGTTCGATCTCCTTAAAAAATCGGGCGATCTGGTGCATGAACGTATTGTCGAGTTTCCCATGTGGGATGAATACAAAGACATGATTAAATCTGAGATTGCAGATTTGAAAAATATTGGTGGTGTGGACGCAGGAGCTATTACCGCCGCAAAATTTCTGGAACACTTCACTGATTATCCCTATATTCACCTTGATATTGCCGGTCCTGCTTTCTTAAGTAAACGCGATAGTTATCGCCCCATTGGCGGAACGGGAGTGGGTGTGAGGCTGTTATTCGATTTCATTTTGTCAAAAGTGCAATCGACCTAGCAATGGAATATTCGTGGTGTTTTTATCACGAACTTTGTTAGCCCGATACCCTTTAGCAACAATAAAAAAGGTTCTGTGTAAATCTACACAGAACCTTTTTTTGTAGGTTAAAAACGTTAGCGGGTTAAATAAAATCTTTTTCTTTTAACCACTCTCTTGGTTCTGCCATCGTTTTTTCAACTTCTTCAATGGTTTTTGGAATGGGTTTTCCAAGTACCCTGTATCCGGTTTCTGTCACCAGGATATCATCTTCAATGCGAATTCCACCAAAATCTTTGTAGGTTTCTACCAGATCAAAGTTGATAAACTCATCATAAACACCTTCTTCACGGAATTGATCAATAAGGGCTGGAATGAAATAGGTTCCAGGTTCCACAGTAAGTACCATACCGGCTTTCAGCTCTTTGCCCAATCGAAGATAGGCATTGCCAAATTCAGTCGCTCGTGTGGTGTTTTCGTCATATCCTACAAAGTTTTCACCTAAACCTTCCATGTCGTGTACATCCATGCCCATCATGTGTCCCAATCCATGAGGCATAAACAATGTATGAGCCCTTGCTTCAACTGCGGCAGCCGTATCTCCTTTCATCAAGCCAATCTTTTTTAATCCATCCACCAAAGTGCGGCAAGCTAAAAAGTGAATTTCCCTGTATTTAACACCGGGTTTAATGGCTTTAATGGCTGCAATATTGGCATCCAGAACAGCTTGGTAAACTCCGGCTTGGCGGTCGTTGAATTTTCCTCCAACAGGAACGGTTCGGGTAATATCACTGCAATAGTGTTGTTGAGTTTCGGCTCCGGCATCGGTAACCATCATGCGACCTTCTTTGAGCACTTTACTGTGGTCATGGTTGTGAAGGGTTTGCCCGTCCTGACTTAGGATGATGGGAAACGAAACAGGTCCGCCCAAAGCCAGGGAAATACCCTCAATAGTTCCGGCAATTTCTTGTTCTACCATTCCTGGTTTGGCCATTTTCATGGAAGTGGTGTGCATCATGTAGGCAATATCCACGGCCTTTTCAATGGCAGCAATTTCTACATCGTCCTTAATTTCTTTGAGTTTTACCACGGCCTTGATTAATTCTGCTGACATGTTGGCTTTCACCTTTCCTGTAGCCAGATTTAATAAGTTGGATAATTCAATAATGGTTTCTCCTCGGTAAGGTGGTAGAAAATGGATGTGTCTGCCTTCCTCAAGGGCTGCTTTGATGAAAATGGCCAGTTCAGCATAGGGTGCTGTGTTTTCAATTCCGGCTTCTGAGGCCATTTCTTTAACCGTGGGTTGGTCACCCATCCAGATAATATCTTCGATATCCACATCATTGGCAAAAACGATATCTGTTTGATTGTCGAAGTCGATTACTCCGGCAAACCCCGGATGGTTTAAACCGAAAAAGTACAAAAAATGACTGTCTTGTCTAAAGGAATAAGTATTGGCAGGGTAATTAAAGGCTGCTTCAACATTGCCTAAAAATAAGGCGATACCTGATTTTACTTCTGCTTTTAATTTTTCTCTTCTTTTAATATAAATTTCTTTGTCGAACATAGAATAAGCGCTTATGGTTTATAGGTTGTAAAATTAATTAAAAATGGGAGAGGAGACTTAAAAGTGGGCTTTGGTTTTGGTAAAAGTTATTCAACTACCTCTAGTTTAAATCCTATTCCATGTACATTAAGTATTTTTACTGATGGGTCAGATTTGAGGTATTTCCTGAGTTTGGTAATAAATACGTCCATACTACGTCCAATGAAATAATCGTTTTCGCCCCAAACAGTTTCCAATGCTACTTCACGCGAAAGCAAGGTGTTTTTGTTGAGGCAAAGCAATTTGAGTAAACTGGCTTCTTTGCGGGTAAGTCGGCGTTGGTCGGTTGGTGATAGTAAAATCAGGTTTGCACTGTCAAAGGTGAAATGACCGATGGAAAATTGGGTTGTGGTATCCTGTAATGGTTTTGATTCAGGATAACTGCATCGCTTTAGTATAGCTTTAATGCGAAGACTAAGTTCTTCAGTGCTGAAAGGTTTGGTGATGTAATCGTCGCAACCATGCTGAAAACCTTTAATGCGGTCGTCTTTCATGTTTTTTGCGGTGAGAAAAATGATGGGAACACTATTGTTGAGCGCTCTGATTTCCCCGGCAAGGGTAAAGCCGTCTTTTTTGGGCATCATCACGTCGAGAATGATTAAATTGAAAGATTGAGTTGAAAATAAGGCTAACCCCTCTTCTCCATCACTGGCATGACTTACCGTATACCCTACCATTTCAAGGTAATCCTTTAATATCATGCTGAGATTGGTGTCGTCTTCAACAAAAAGTATGTGGCTGCTATCGGTTATTTCTTTCATGTTTTAGTCGTTTGATTTGATGTAAATTTCGAACGAAGACCCTTTTCCGGGTTCGCTCTTTAAAACAATTCGTCCTTTATGATCTTCCACAACAGTTTTTACGTAGTATAGACCTAAACCAAATCCGCGGACCTCATGAATATTGCCTGTGGGAACACGGAATAAGTTTTTGAAAATGTCTTTTTGATGCTCAACACTGATGCCTAAACCGTTGTCTTTGAACTGAATGATGAGTTGATCGGAATGGTTCCTTGTGCTAATTTCTATCCGGGGATTATTGGGGGAATATTTGAGGGCATTGTCGAATAAATTGTAAAATACATTCAGTAAATGAAATTTGTCGGCCAATACCATCGATTTTTTTGCATCTAAATTCAAAATGAGAGTGGCATTGCTTTCTTTTACCCGCAGTTCAAAACTCTCAATAACAGATTGGAGTAAATGGTGTGCGTTCACCTTTTTCATTTTGTACTTGGGTCCTTCTTGCTCAAGTGTAGCCACTTGTAACACCTGCTCAATTTGGTTTTGAAGCCTGCTGTTTTCATCTAAAATAATGCTGGTGTATTTTTTTATCCGCCCCGGATTACACATGACTTCTTCTCGCTGAATCATTTCAGCAGCAAGCGACGAGGTGGCAATTGGTGTTTTAAATTCATGCGTCATGTTGTTGATAAAATCATTTTTAATTTCCGAAATCTTTTTTTGCTGGAGCAATTTTAAAATGACGTAAATAAAACTGAATATCAGGATAATAAGAAAAAGAACGGACCACATTAACCAGGTTCCTACCATTTTTATCAAAATGGTAGTTTTGCTCGGAAAGTAAACAGATAAGGTGTAGTCTCCTGGTCGGTAGATGCTCGAAACAGAAAATTGATATGGTGATGCAATGAGTTCCTTTTCGATCGTCAAATAGTCGCCCAAGGCAAACCTGTTATTCATTTTGTTGTATATGGCGTAGTAATAGCTGTCGCTTAATTTCATGCATTTCATTTCCCCTGACATGAGCGAATCAAGCATTTGAGGTTCAATATAGTCAAAAACATCAAGTCTTGATTTGCGGCATAAAAGCATGTTAACTTTTTTCTGAAAAAGGGTGTCGTTTTTATTCTGAAGAAGTTGATTGACAACACTTTTCATGGCAATGCGTACACTGTTGTCGAATTGTTCCTCTTTTAACTTAAGTGCTGTGTTTATCCAATACACTTGTGTGAGAATAATCCCTATCAATGACAAGGAAGTTAGGATAATAATAATGACAATGGCTTTTTTCTTCATGGCAATAAATGGTAGCCAAAATTAACGCTAAATTGATTGATTTTCATAGATTAACATTTCATTAACAGAAATTAACAAGGCGTTAACACCCTGGTGCTTTTTACTGTATTACTTTTGATGCAGAAAGTTACCATAATAATCAATACATAAGATCAATATGAAAATTAAAAGTTTAGCTTTGGGATTAATGCTGATGTTTTTTGCCGGCATAACCACCAGTTCAGTCGCTTCAGTAATTGCCCTTGACAACGGAATCGTTATTACTAAGGTAGATGACGACAAAGATAAAGACAAAAAGAAAACAAAAAAATCAGGTGAGGCCAAATCTTGCAAAGACAAGAAATCTTGCTGCAGTAAAGAATTGAAAAGCGACTGCAAAGAGAAAAAAGCTGATCCAGATAAGAAATAGCTTTTTCATTAATTAATTTGGTTTGAGCCTTCTGACGTGAGTTGGGGGGCTTTTTTTATTTGTAACACGCAAATTTTAAACACGAAGTAAATTGTGTCTTGAATCGACACTTAACCAAAAACAACCCCGATTCAATAATTGTTTTTTTGATTGAAAAAAGAACCGACACCCATGGTGCCGGTTCGCATTAATAGGGATGTGAGTGTGATTCACCCGGGAACACCTATTATTAAAATTGATTTCCAGATTGATTTCTGAGGGTTATTTTGTAAATTTCCTTTCTGTGAACCGAATATAGTTATTGGTTGCTCAATGGTTGTTATTTTGAAAAAATGAAACAAAAAAAGCCGCAATTTCTTGCGGCTTTTTTTTTAAAAAGTTCGTTATCGATTATACCGGAAAGTTCTTGAAGATCTGTTTCGATTTCATCAAAATATCTACATATTGTGCTCTGCGGTAAGCAAAAGGATCCTTGGTGTTCTTCTTGCTCATTTTTCCACGGAATTCACCCAGGTTGTTGTATTGCTTATTGGCCATCCAAATTTCCATGTCCTCAAGCATTTTGGTGATTTGTGATGGACCATGTTTGTATATGGTGCTTACCACCTGAACCGCGTTGGCTCCTGCCAGAATCATTTTGATGACATCTTCACCGGTAAAAATTCCACGATTGGCACAAAGGTCGGCATCTATATTATCATAAAGCATGCCCACGTAGCGCAGCGGAAGACGTGATTCATGTTCGGTGCTGAGGTTGTAAGGAAATGTCATTTCTTCGAGCTCGATATTGAAATCGGGCTGGAACAACTTGTTAAACAATACAAATCCATTGGCTCCTCTTTTGTCCATCTCATTGATGGCATAAAGTGGATTGGTGTAAAAAGGACTTAGTTTAACGCTTACAGGTATTTTAACTTCCTTCATCACGCCTTCAATGGTGTCGAGCTCTTCATTTAAAATAGAACGACCTTCCATGTCAAAATCGCGTGGATTATTGTAAAAGTTCAACTCAATGGCATCGGCTCCGGCTTCTTCCAGTTTTTTGGCGTATTCATACCACGTTTCGTCATAAACACAGTTTAAACTGGCAATTAAAGGAATGCTGATTGCTTTTCGAGCTTCTTTAAAATTCATTAAAAACTCTTCAGGACCTGCTTCGTACATCTCTGAAGGAAAAATACTGGTCATTTCAGCATTTCTGTCGTTATAATCGGTCATGTCCTGATCCAATTCTAGGTTTTCCAGATGGATTTGCTCTTCAAAAAGTGATTTATAAACGATGGCTGCAGCACCAGCTTCTTCTAGTTTTTTAATAATCGATAAATCTGTAACCAGATTGCTCGCTCCAACGATAATTGGATTTTTTAGTTTTAGTCCTAAGTAGGTTGTTGAAAGATCCATATCTTAATATTTTAGGGTGTCTTTTGAAGGGGTAAAATTACTGTTTTTTCATTTTACATCGTATGCAGTCGTAATCTATATTGATTTTAAATAGGGGTTTCTATATAACTATTTGACTCTAAAAGGAGGTAGCTCATAATTGAAATGAGTAATTTCGCACAAAATTTCAAAATCGATTACCAACTAGTTTTTTCTAATATTATATACAATGAAGAATAAGAAAAAATTCATTACTTGTGAAGGAAACTATGCAGCGGCGTATATCGCCTATATGTTTAGTGAAGTAGCTGCCATCTACCCCATTACGCCCTCGTCCGACATGGCCGAGTACGTCGACCAATGGTCGGCCAATGGTAAGAAGAATATTTTCGGTGAAACGGTAAAGGTTTCCGAAATGCAATCAGAAGGTGGTGCTTCCGGCGCTGTACACGGGTCGCTGCAGGCAGGTGCCTTAACCAGTACTTTTACCGCCTCACAAGGTCTGCTGCTGATGATTCCTAATATGTATAAAATTTCAGGTGAGCTTTTGCCCGGAGTTTTTCACGTAAGTGCACGCAGTTTGGCTGCACAGGCGTTGTCGATTTTTGGAGATCACAGTGATGTGATGAGTACACGTCAATCTGGTTTTGCCATGTTGGCCACAAGTAGTGCCCAGGAAATTATGGATATCGCTGGTATTGCTCACTTAGCAGCCATTGAATCCAGAGTTCCGTTTTTACATTTCTTCGATGGTTTCAGAACCTCTCATGAGCTTCAAAAAGTCGAGGCCATGGATCAGGACGAAATCGCTAAACTAGTTGATTACGAAGCGTTACAGCGTTACCGGGATAATGCCCTCAATCCTGAGCATCCGGTAACCCGTGGTACTGCTCAAAATCCTGATATTTATTTCCAAGCCAGAGAGGCTTCCTCAAAATTTTATACGGGTATCCCCGATATGGTGGAAGATTATATGCAGAAACTGCAAAAAATCACCGGTCGCGAATACCATCCTTTTACCTATTATGGTGCGCCAGATGCTGAAAACGTAATCGTGGCCATGGGGTCAGTTACTGAGGTAATTAAAGAAGTTGTTGACTACAAACTGGCAAAAGGTGAAAAAGTGGGTGTGATAACAGTTCACTTGTATCGTCCTTTCTCAGAAAAATATTTCATGAAGGCTTGTCCCGCATCAGTTAAACGTCTTGCTATTCTCGATCGTACCAAAGAAATTGGTGCCAATGGTGAGCCTTTGTACATGGATGTGAAAGATCTTTTCTATGGAAAAGAAAATGCACCTATGATTGTTGGCGGACGCTACGGACTAAGTTCCAAAGACACCACACCTGCCATGATGATGTCGGTATACGATAACCTGGCTGCTGAAAATCCAAAAAATCAGTTTACTGTTGGTATCGTTGATGATGTAATGCATACCTCATTGCCTTTGTTGCCTGAAATTAATGTGGCCCCTAAAGGCACTTTTGCTGCTAAATTTTATGGTTTAGGTGCTGATGGTACCGTTGGTGCCAACAAAAATTCTATTAAAATTATTGGTGATAGCACTGATAAATATTGCCAGGCTTATTTTGCTTATGATTCAAAAAAATCGGGCGGTATTACGGTTTCTCACCTTCGTTTTGGTGACCTGCCTATCCGCTCACATTATTTGGTAAATACTCCTGACTTTGTAGCTTGTCATGTTCCTGCATATTTGGAAAAGTATGATATGTTGGCTGGTTTAAAAGATGGTGGTACATTTTTGCTTAATAGTATCTGGGATGCAGAAGAAACAAAAAATCGCCTTCCCAATAGCATTAAAAAATACCTGGCTGAGCATAACATCAGCATGTATATCATTAACGCTACCAAGATTGCAGAGGAAATTGGTCTGGGTAACCGAACCAATACCATCATGCAATCAGCATTCTTTAAGGTATCGGAAGTTATTCCTTATGAAGATGCTGTAGAAGAAATGAAAAAGGCGATCCGTAAATCCTATGGCCGCAAAGGAGAAGAGATTGTGAACATGAATTATGCTGCTGTTGATGCTGGCGACGACTTGGAGAAAATCGAGATTCCTGCCGAATGGTCTGCTCTTGTTCCTGAAGTTAAGGATGTTGATCAAAAATTACCTGAGTTTATTCGTAATGTGGTTGAGCCTATTAACTTGCAAAAAGGTGATAGCTTGCCAGTAAGTGCATTCAATGGTCGTGAAGATGGTACGTTCCCCAATGGAACTACAGCGTTTGAAAAACGGGGTATCGCGGTTAATGTTCCTGAATGGATCGAAGACAATTGTATTCAATGTAATCAATGTGCTTATGTTTGCCCTCACGCTGCCATTCGTCCTTTCTTATTAACAGACGAGGAAGTTGAGAATGCACCTGATGGAACCAAGGTTATCAATGGTTTGGCCGGACTGAAAGCATTCAAATACCGCATCCAGGTAAGTGCTTTGGATTGTACGGGTTGTGAGGCTTGTGTTGAGGTTTGTCCTTCTAAAGTAAAATCATTGGTAATGAAACCAATCGGAACACAATTCGACGAAATCGATCGTTGGAATTACATGAACGATGTGGTAGGTTACAAAGATGATATCGTTGATAAAAATCAAACAGTTAAAAATAGTCAGTTTGCTCAACCACTGTTCGAGTTCTCCGGAGCTTGTGCCGGTTGTGGTGAAACTCCTTATATTAAAACAATTACTCAGTTGTTTGGCGAGCGCATGATGGTTGCCAATGCAACAGGTTGTTCTTCTATTTATGGCGGATCAGCTCCTTCTACACCTTATTGTACTGACCAAAAATCAGGACACGGACCTGCATGGGCAAATTCATTGTTCGAAGACAATGCCGAGTTTGGTTTTGGTATGGCCGTTGCAACTGAGAAGATGCGCGAGCGTTTGGCCGATCGCATGACTCAAGCGTTGGATAAAGATTTCTCTGCCGAATCTAAAGAAGCCATGACCGAGTGGTTAGAAGGCAAAGATGATGCAGCAAAGTCTGTTGAAGCTTCTGCCAAAGTAGTTGCTGCTCTTGTCAATGAAACTGATCCTTTGGCAATCGAGATGCTTAATATCAAACACTATCTGGTAAAAAAATCACAATGGATATTTGGTGGTGACGGTTGGGCTTATGATATTGGATACGGGGGACTCGACCACGTTCTGGCATCTGGTGAAGATGTTAATGTGCTGGTGATGGATACAGAAGTGTATTCAAATACTGGTGGACAAGCTTCTAAAGCCAGTCCTATTGGTGCCGTGGCTAAATTTGCTGCATCAGGAAAGAAAACCCGTAAAAAAGATTTGGGCGCTATGGCCATGACCTATGGTTATGTGTATGTAGCTCAAATTTCAATGGGTGCCAGTCAGTCACAAGCCTTTAAAGCCATTAAGGAAGCTGAAGCTTATCCCGGACCATCACTGATTATTGCCTATTCGCCATGTATTGCTCATGGTATTAAAGGTGGTATGGGTGGAGCCCAGGCTGAAGAGAAATTTGCTGTTGAAGCTGGTTACTGGCAAACATACCGCTACAATCCATTGATGGAAGCCGAAGGCAAAAACCCGTTTACATTGGATTCGAAAGAACCTGACTGGACTAAATTCCAGAGTTTCTTAACCAATGAGGTGCGTTATACTTCTCTCAAAAAAGCTTTCCCAGAGGAAGCAAAACGTCTCTTTAAATTGGCTGAAGAAAGTGCTAAATGGAGATACAATAACTACAGAAGAATGACCGAAATGGATTATTCTAAATAGTCGAGATTATACATAAGTATGCAAAGGGTTGCTCATTTGAGCAACCCTTTGTTGTTTATTCTTTTCAATATTTGGACTGATCAAATAGAGTTTAAAAAGGAATCAGTATGAGCATTGATGAGTATGTGCTCAAATACCTCAAATATTAATACTTAACACCGTAGCTCACTTCTGCTCAAAGACATACCTTTGCAGCCAATATTGTATTTTTTAAGTCGACCATTATGCAAGAAAAAGAGTCACGTCATCATCAACCTTCAAAGAAACGCCAGCCCAAAGGACTCACAATTCTTTATGAGGATCTTGATATTATTGTCGTAGATAAAATTGAGGGGCTGTTGACCATGGGCACGGAAAGGGAAAAACAGCGAACGGCATATTATATTTTGACTGATTATGTAAAAAAAGGAAATGTGCGTTCGAACAACCGCATCTTTATCGTACATCGACTCGATAGAGAAACTTCAGGGATTCTGGTTTTTGCAAAAAATGAACGTGCGAAAAACTATTTGCAGGAAAATTGGAAGAGTTTTAGTAAAAAATACTTTGCGGTAGTACAAGGTAAACTTCAGGAAAAAGAAGGTATAATAACCTCTTATTTGTTAGAAAATAAAGCGTTTAGAATATATTCGGTGAATGACCCTGCCAAAGGAAAGTTTGCAAAAACGGGCTACAAAGTTGTAAAAGATACGGGTAAGTTAAGTCTGTTGGAAATCAGTTTGTTTACAGGTAGAAAACACCAAATACGTGTTCACTTGTCAGATAAGGGGCATCCTGTTGTTGGTGACAAGATATACGGTAATGACGATAGAGGAGCCAGAAGGTTAGCCCTGCATGCTGCTTCGCTTACAATAGTACATCCGTTTACGAAGAAGGAAATGACGTTTGAGACTGATATTCCTCTTTATTTTAAAACACTGGTTAACTACAGAGACCCCAAGGTTATGGATGATAAGTAGTTGACTGTCGGAAAGGGGCTGGATTTTCATTACGGTTAAGCTGATTGAAAATATTATGGTGTTACTTTTTAGGAAGGATTTGGGCAGTCTTCCGAAACCCAGAATGCTCACGACGTTTTGGTAGTTGCATTTTAATTCATTAGCTGATTATCTAAGTGTTGAATATTGAGGTGTTAAAAGCCAATTTACACATCTGATTTCTGTCGGTAAAAATTCACATAGGAACTCTTTGTTGATTTTTGTGCTCTAATAGAAGTTGCAAATGCTGAAAATAAAGTCCTTATGGATGGTTTACAATTTTATCAATTTTCGGCTAAATACCGCATCTCCATATTGAACAGTGATAAGGTAGAATCCTTGATTCAAAGGGTGAATATCGACAAGGTTAGTCGTGTTACCAGATAGTTGTCCACTCATAACAGTATGTCCAATATTGTTGTATATCACATACTTTGGGTGTTTATTTAGGCTTCCATTAATTTCGATGTTGATAAATGCTGTCGCAGGATTAGGATAGATATTTATCCCTAAATTATTTTTTTCCGGTTCTTCAACTGATAGGTAGCTATTTGGGGTGATAATCTGTCCTTCTTTAACCCTTTCGAAAAGATCAGTTAAATTCTCAAAGAGATTCGCCACACTTGAATATGGACCATCATCGCCTTGTCCTACAGAAAAGGCCAACTCTAATTCTTCTCTTTCACCGGGTTCAAATGTAAATGGCCCCGTAACACCTAATCCTCTTCTGTCTTCGGGAGGATTAGGGCGTCCGTTGTCTCCTGTCTCTTCTGACCAGTATTTACCGTTTTGATTGTAACCGGCGTTGGGGAATATACCATCGGTTCCCCAATTACAAGGATCAGAATCTCCGGGGAACATAAAATTGCATTCGGGACCAACCGTACCGGGAGAAGAGGAATGCCCTGTTCCTCCATACATGAAGGAAGAATTGTCTTTCCAAAAGCCATTCATAAAATTGTAGTATTCATGAGCATATTCAGGGTCGCATAGACCCGGGTTTCCACCATTGTTGTGATAAACAAATCTGGTCATTCCAAGTCGTTCATTATCAACTATCCCATCTCCAAAATTTAACCCATTGATGCTGTTGTCACAACCTCCATCAGGATTATCCATATTGTCATCCTCCATAAAAGGCCCGGCAACTATCGTTACTCCCTGTGTTGGTGGATTTATGCCATAAGAATCAGGTTCTCCATATCCATCAATTATACTTGCATTGTAGCCGTAATAGGTTCCCAATGCAACATTACATGCGGAGTAGTCGTCGCGTGCGTAACCCAGATCGATATCGGTCCAAATCCCAAAATAAGTATTGTTATAGGTGTTCTCCGATCGATTAAAAATATCGTAATGTACAAATATGGTGTTGTTTAATAGTTTGTCCTCTTGATTATCAAAAGCATAGGCCATGCCGTGAATTTCAACATGCAGACTTTCTCCTTGAGTTTCAGTATGCGGTCTGTCGTCATTGAAAATAAAAAAGATACTTTGGTCACCACGAATCAACGGGTAGTCTCCCGACATGGGTTCATAAATTCCGTTTTCATTTTTATCGAAATAGGGTGCCAATTGAGCTGCCTGTCCATTTGAAACGTTGCCATTTCCTGGCCAGTTGATGATGGCATTAACGGGTTCGTAGGTATCTTTCCAATAGTTGTTTCGGTGATAACTAATGTCCTGTTTGCTTATTTTCCACATTCTGCTCCATTTGGCAAAAAAATCTAATCCATCATAACTATTCGATATGGGGCCAAACTGATAATCAAGGCCAACTTGATTATATCGTTGTCCGGCAAAATGTAAACTGTCGTCTTGATCAATACCTCCAATCCAAAGTGAGTTGCCAAATATGGTGTGTTTTCCACTATTTCTAGGATATTCAAAATGAGCGTTTCTGCCATAATAACCATTAACTGTTGACTCTTTAAATTTTGAAAATAAAATTCCATTTGAATGTATCCCTGCGTTAATGTTATTGATATTCAAAGAATCATAAGCGTTATTCGATTCAATATTTAATTCGATTTCTCCATATGAGATGAATCCTTCTCTTAATCTCATGAGCGAGTACTCCATCTTCACAATTCCACTGACCGTCATGTAGGATGTAAATGTACATTTGTCATTGAATTCCCAATATCCGGTATTGTAACACATTACATTAATGTCAGCGGTAGAATCATTTAAGTGGTCATTGGCTAGGATGTCGATTTCAGTAGGATATCCCGCCAAAACGGTAGCATAATCTTTAACCAGTATGGGAAAACTACTGTCCTGTTCCATGTAAATGGTAACCGTAGCCCATTCAGAATAGGATTCGGGGTTGTCTTTCTCCTGAACCCTGTATGCGATCATTATTTTTTCGGTGTTGATTAAAATGTCTTGGAAATTAGAGATGACGGTAATTGTGGCCTCTGATATTTGTGGTGAAGCTGGCCCATATCGGTTTATTATTCTTGCGTCTTTTATTTCTATTTCTGCGCCTTCCGGGTCAAAATCATTTTGTAATACCTCGACGGTGATTTCTTCTCCGCATACACCTGTTCCTTCGTCATCAACGGCAACAGGTCTACCCGGATTATTGGAAACTTGGATAATAATCTGGCCGAAATCATGTAAGTAGGTTTGATCGGTTAACTGTATTTTATATTCTATGGTGTCGATTCCGTGAGCTGAGTAATATGGTGTGTATTTCACATGCTCGTTTATGATTTCGATGCTTCCCATGGATGATCCCCAAACAGAGTCTATTTCTAAGGGAGAACTTCCGGGGTTGATGTCGTTTTCAAGAGCAAAGATGTCAATGGCTTCTCCTCCAGTTGTATTGACATGGTCATCGACAGCTGTTGGTATAGCCGGGTTGTTAAGAATATCAATGCTTACTGTTGCCCAATCAGAGTAGTAGGCATTCGCCGTGTTTTTCTCTTTTATTCTATAGGTAATTGTAGCCACATTGTATTTTAGCGGGTATAAGGTGGTAACAATTATGCTTAGCGAATCATCAGTAATTTTCGTATTAATCAAAGAATAATTAAACCCAGCACTGTAGGCCTCGTCAATAATAAATTCGTCCCCATTTGGGTCTGAATCGTTATCGAGAATGTTGAGTGCTGTGGGTACCAGATGTGTTATTTCTGCATGATCATCAGTTGCAACCGGTAGATTTGGGTTTTCATTTACCTCAAAAAAAACCCACGCATATTCTGATGGATCTGTATGGTTTTCCATCTCTCTAATTCTATATTGCATCGAATCCAATCCAGTATAAAGATGAGGAATGTAATAAACAGTTGAGTCTTCATAATGAATACCACCATGTTTTGCCGGCCGAACGCTGAAAATTTCAAAGGCATCTCCATCTGGATCATAATCATTTAGTAGTACATTTATGGCTATGGGATGCTCACTGATGGTGACAGCCGAGTCATTTACTGCAACGGGGGTGCTTTGTGCAAATAGAAATCCTGAAATGACTAGAAATAAAAAGGAGGTAGATAGCTTTTTCATATCAATATGTTTGTTTATTTGGTTGTTGTATGCTGTTGATAAGACTTGGTGTTATTCTAAACAGTTGTTTGTTGTATATAGTTTGTTGTTTATTTTGAGAAACTGAATTTCTTCGAGTTATTTTTATTCTCACTAACCCAACTATAATTGATTTAAAATTAGCTATTTTTACTGGATGACTCTTTAGTAATTGAAATTTAGAATTGTTATTATTAGTGTTGTTGTCTGGTGAATGGGTTCGCTTTTGTGCAGCTGTTGGCAGTAGGAAAATTAGCGTATGATTCATGTTTGGGGCAATGTTTCGGTTGTCTATAAAGATAAAAAAAGCGGAATCAATTTATTGATCCCGCTTTTGTGAGAAATAGTCTTTACTATTTTATTTCAATAAAATAAGGAATCCTTGCTTGGATACCTTCCATGTGCTGGAGCGACTGAAGTTTCTTGTAGTAGTCAGCATATTCGCCAAGTTCATTGTGAATGATGCGTGTACTTACCTGACCTGATAACTCATCCATGAGTTGTTGTACAAAATCTTTGCGTTTGGGATATTCCACCAATCGGTATCCATCACCCAATTCTGCTTTGTCAGCTGCAAATTTTACCGCCGCATCTAATCCTCCAAAATCATCGATTAAACCAATTTCTTTGGCATCGGCACCTGACCAAACACGACCACGGGCAATGCTGTCTACATAGGCAACATCCAATTTGCGGGTGCGCGCAACCAATTGAGTAAATTTAGTGTAGATGTCGATGACAGATTCATCAAGTTTATTGTGTTGAAACGGACTGAGTGGTTTCATTACATCAATGTAATCGGCATTTTTGTTGGTCATTACTTCGTCCCAGGTAATGCCCAGTTTGTTGTTGAAGAGTCCTTTCATGTTGGGGATAATTCCAAATACACCAATCGATCCTGTTAGTGTGGTCGGCTCTGCAAAAATATAATCAGCATTGGTCGAAATCCAATATCCGCCTGAAGCAGCCATGTCGCCCATGGAGACAATAACGGGTTTGTCCTGAATGGCTAATTCTACTTCGCGACGTATAATTTCTGAAGCCAAAGCGTCACCTCCACCTGAATTTACGCGGAGTACGATGGCTTTCACTTTTTTGTTGTTGCGCGCTTCACTGATGGCATTCGAAATGGTCTCCGATCCAATTTGAGCTTCAGTACCTTTTCCTTGTACAATATCACCCTGAGCATAAACAATGGCAATGCGGTCGCGTGGAATGCCTTCTTCTTCAGGTAATTTAGCTCCGGTATAGGATCCAAAAGTAATTAGGTTGAGTTTGTCGTCAATACCACGACCTGTTTTTTTCTTTAACAGATCAATAACCTGATCGCGGTACATGCTGCCATCCACAAAACCCAGTTCTTTTGCTTTTTCAGCGGTGGAAATTTCCAGGTTATCGGCAATAGCGTTCAAATCCTCAATAGAAATACCGCGGGATTCGTGAAGCGCAACGAGAATTTGTCCCCAAACGGATTGTAACAAAGTCTCCATTTGTTCGCGGTTTGAAGGAGTCATCTTGTCGTACATCAATGGTTCTACTGCACTTTTAAATTTATTGTTGGGCCCACGAACTACTTGAATTTCAATATCAAGTTTTTGGAGTAATCCTTTTAAAAACATGATTTGAGCATTAAGTCCTTTAAATAATACCATTCCTTCGGGGTTGAGGTAAATTTCATCAGAAAGACTGGCCATATAGTAGGCTTTTTGATCGTAGTTGTTGGCGTAACTTACAATAAATTTGCCCGATTCTTTAAACATCAACAGCTTGTTACGTATTTCTTGTGAAGTGGCTATGCCGGCAGGAATTGATTCCATATCTAGAAAAATCCCTTCGATTTTGGGGTCCTTGATGGCTTTGTCGATGTTTTTCAAAATGTCATTTAAGCCTACAGGTTTGTTTGATTGCATGGTAGCGAAATCAAATCCTTCGAATGGATTCTCTGAAGAACGATCTAAAATGGGTGATTTCCAGTTGATATGCAGAATGGAGTGTTCTTTCACTTTTACATCTTCATCGCCAGACATGGCAACCAAAGAGGCAATCATACCTGCAAAAAGGAAAAATATAACGATGAAGGTGAGTACGGTGCCTGCAAAAGAGGCAAACATAAATTTAAAAAATTGTTTCATAATGTGTGGTTGGTTAGATTCAGTAGCAATATTAACAAATATTTGTGAATAATTCGGGCGAATTTTTCTTAAAAAATCGACCAAAGAAGCTGATCTTTAACAGTTGACAAATTAAGAAAATTGATATGTTTAATAAGTTGGTTATCAGTAGGTCGGTAATGCTCACAGCATTGCTGTTGCTGTTGAGTACCGGAACTTATACTTATTCTGAAAGTAAACCTTCTGTTTTAAGCATTCATCAAAAAATTGCCCCTAACCCGCTTTACTTGACTTTTTTCACCCAGATGAATGATGTAAAGGTGTTGGCTCCGGTCAATTATTATTGGGCGTTACAGTCTAAAAAACAAATGGATGAGCTCATGGTTCCACCAGAACAAATTATGGGTATGGGTGCTACTGACATCTCCAAGTTAGAAAAATTCCTCATGCAGAACAATAGGCATGTTCATCGAAAGGAAGCCCATCAATTGGCAAAACTATATTGGGAAGAGTCCATGCGCGAAGGAGTAAATCCGGATGTGGCGTTTACCCAGATGTGTCTCGAAACGGGATTCTTGCGTTTCAATGGAACTGTAAAGCCTGATCAGCATAATTATTGTGGACTGGGGGTTACCGGAAATGGAGTTCAAGGCATGGTGTTTACTACTCAGCAAGAAGGTGTCCGTGCCCACATTCAGCACTTGAAAGCTTATGCTTCTACCGAAGAACTCAATTCAGACTTGGTCGATAGCCGCTTTCGTTATGTGAAAAGAGGTTGTGCTGAGGAAATTACAGATCTGACTGGAAAATGGGCTACAGATGCGCATTATGATAAAAAAATCCGTAGTTTGCTGCATCGATTGTATCAAGCCAATTAACCAACCTGTTGTTTGTTTTCCTTCCAAAAATTTAGCTTTGTGCTTGGTATAAGCGCATAGAATTGCTAGATTTGCATCCCTTTCAATAAGTATGATATCATTAAAGAATAAGGTTTTTTTGTTGCTTGGAAGCAATGTTGATCCTCGCGAAGACTTTCTTAGTCAGGGGGTTTCGATGATTGCTGATCGGTTTGGTATTTCTCCGGTTAAATCAGGTTTGTACGAATCTGAACCATGGGGATTCGAAGCAGAGACTTTTTTTTTAAATCAGGTGGTTGTTTTTGAGACAGATTTTTGTGCAACAGAAATTCATGCAATTACCCAAAACATTGAAACCGAACTGGGGCGCGAAAGAAAAGCCGGTGATGGATATGCATCCCGCAAAATGGATATTGATGTTTTGTATGTTAATGATTTGGTATTAGATAGCGAGGACCTGGTGTTGCCTCATCCCCGGCTTCATTTACGGAAATTCACCTTAATGCCTCTTCTTGAAATAGCGCCTGATTGGATGCATCCTGTGCTGAATGGCAGTCATCGTGAACTTCTTGAGCAATGCGAAGATCCCGGAAGTGTGTGGATTTACCCGAAAACTATCTGTGATGAAGTATAATTTTATCGCCATAGAAGGAAATATTGGAGCTGGAAAAACCAGTTTGGCCACCATGATTGCTGAGCAATACAATGCCAAATTGATTCTGGAACAGTTTGAAGATAACGCTTTCCTTCCTAAGTTTTACAAGGATAAGGAGAAATACGCTTTTCCCTTGGAGATGTCGTTTTTGGCTTCCAGATTTCAGCAGTTAACAGATCAGCTTGGAACGCAAGACTTGTTTAAGTCGTTTACCATTTCAGATTATTTTATTGTAAAATCGCTGATTTTTGCCCAAAAGACATTGCCTCCGGCAGAGCTTGCATTGTATGTTCGGTTTTTTAATATCGTAAACCACCAACTTCCAAAACCTGATTTGTTTGTTTATTTGTATGTGAAAACACCCAAATTGCAGCAAAATATTAAGAAGCGTGGACGTTCCTATGAACAAGAAATTGAAGATGACTACCTGGATAAAATTCAGGAAGGGTATTTTGAATTTATCAAACAACAAACAAACCTGACTACACTCATCCTCGATACAAATAACCTTGATTTTGTTCAGAATAAATCTGACTACGATAAAATTCTGGAGGTTATCAATAGAGATCACAAACCAGGAATACACAGGATTACTTTTTAAGCATCTTCGAATTGTCGATATTCATGTGTAGAAAGCATCCTCTTTGCAAACGAGGATGAGAGAGGGGTTTGTGTGGAACATAAAAATGTAAAAAAGACAGATTGAGTAGCTTTTGTACCCAATCTGTCGAAAGATTTTACTAGAAAGCTTTGATTAGGGACAAACAAAACGTTGCTCCTTGAGAACGATCAACGGCTCCAAACTCAGCCAGCCCCCTTAGCTCCATGATAAATTTAATGGATGGGATAACACAATCTATTTCAGGTCCGGCAGCAAATACCCTGTCTTTAACGCTGGCATCATACTGAATGTCATTCCCTTTGTCCTCAGTTACTTGCCAATGTGCGTATCCTGAAACGCCAAGGGTCCAAACCAACTTTTTAGGAATTGTTTTACCAATACCCCATTCAAAGGTAAAATCGTTTCCGGCAGTAATATCATAATCTTTTTTCTTGCTATGTATTTCGTATCGCGACAAAAGAGAGGCACTCCAGGATTTATGTTCATCAAAGTAATAGGTTCCTCCAAAAGTAATAAGTGCTGTCCAAAAGCTTTTTCCCGGCGATGCAGCCTTGGTAATATCATAACTTCCTGTGGGTGCTACTGCCCCTAAACCAAAGGCAATATCATATTTTTTCTTGCTCCACGACAATACCATAGGATCGACTATAATATCCCCAACTCCAAAATTCTTGTCGTCAACATTAAATGCCCCGATGCTGATATTTGTATTCATCAAAGGAACAATTACATTTACAGCGTAATTGGCACCTAAGAATACGTCTTCCCACACATGGACAAAGCGTTGTGCGCTAACAAACACATCCAAATCGAAATCAATATCTGCATCATTTCCATCTGCATTGTTGAATTTATTTGCTGAATAATAAATATTGTGCATAATGTAATACGATCCAGGAGGAGGTAGCGTTGCAGCTTTTATTCCCATTAGCCCCGGCACATAATGTCCGGTTTCTTGCGCCTGCAAATTTATTGAGCTTGTAATAACTAGAAACAATCCCAAAACCATCAGTGTAATTTTTTTTACCATAATAAATCTCTCTTTTAATTGAATATTTGTTTAGTTAATAAAATTCAGTATTAATTAATCGCCAAAGTATTTTCAATATTTGAATATAATTCGAGCACGATAAGTCCCAGGCAGATCAGCACAATCACAGTCACAATTATTTGAGTTATGCGTTCACTTTTCTTTTTTTCCATTTGTTTATTATTAATCTACGCATGTGTGTATAATGTTCCATTGCCGGGCGTAGTGGGCATAAATAATTACACCACGGTCTTTTGATAAACACAGATGAAACCAAAACGATTCCCAATATGGCAAATTGGAAATTACTTCCCGTCAACTTAAATAAGGTGCCAAACACTTCATAACTTGTCACCCCAGGATTCCTGAATAATAATGCGGCAATTATGGCAAACAAGGTTATCACTCTGATGCCCCATTTAAACACATTTTTTAATTTCCCTGTTGAGATATTTTTGGCACCTCCAACCAATCCCATGCATTCTTGTGCTGCACCAAAGGGGCAAAACCAAGCACAGTAGGGATTTTTGTTATCAACGGTAAATACCAGGAACAAACCACCTAAAAGCAAATACCAGTAAATATGTGAATGCAGAGGTGGAAAATATCCCAATAGCAATTGATTGATCATGGAAAGTGTAAAAGCCTGATTATAATAAAAACCGATCACAAATAAGCCAACAAGCATAGTTCCCCATCGGGCGACTTTTTTGTATTTAAATGTTTTTTTATGAGCGAAATAGCCTACCGTAAATAGGATGAATAATGTGATTTCAAGAAAACCAATATGAATGGGGTGTGATTTTTCTTCTGGAATATCCTTGCCCAGTATTTTGGCTGCAATAAAACGATTTCCTTTTTTTGAAGCTTCCAGTATTGCGCGTGAAGAATAGGTGGCACTCGAAACTCCATCAATTCCTTTCCCCAGGGAATACTTATCGTTATAAGATTTACCAATAATCCTATTCAAAAAAGGTGTGTTTAAAACTTTTTCTAAATATGAGGGGGTTTCTTTTGACCCAACAACCGCCAAATGGAATATTTTACCTTCTTGATCGACCGCAACAGCCATTTGAAGCGGACCACCATATCCCATCGATGATTCTACAGTTACATATCCTAAAAAATCATCCTTTGAGTTATAAATTCTATAGGATGCCTTATCAACTTCTTCCATCCTGGCAATCTCAGGCATTTCTTCCTTTATAGTGGAAACAATATCTGCAACCTCCAGTTGTCTGCCAACAAACCAAGCGATTATAATTGCAATTATTGCAACCATAGCCAACCATGATTCTATTTTTCTACTGTTAATCATTATCTATGTACTGCATTATGATATAGATGATTAACAATTCCTTAAGCTTACTTATGAAAGTGTTTGCAAAAGGAATTGTTAATTTTAGATTCTCAATCTGATGGATTTTTATTTACTTTATGAATGGCGAACTCATGGTATTTCTTCATGCATAACCTACATTCCGTACATGGGTCTTGGTTTATAAAGGCTTTGTAAGGTTCCTTAATTCTTACTTTCAAGCGGCCTTTAAATGATAACTGCTTCATCTCTTCGGCAGACAAGGTTTTCATGTTTATTGCAGCATGTGGGCAGGTGTCACCACAGTCACGACAACCATCGCATGAAATTTCATCAACAATAATGATCCCATCCTTTAAACTTTATTCTTGCTTTAGCTTTTTAGCAATAATTCTCTGTTTAAGATTTGCCATGCTAATCGTTTACTGTTGAATCAACAAAGTGCCGTTAAGGCTTGCCAACTTCATTCATTTTATTAAATCGTTTACTTGTTGATCTGAATACCGCAACAGCCATTAAGAGTATCGGTATTCCCATAAACACTAGAGATAGCCATGCAGCTCTTGGTTCATACTCAGCAAACGAGGCAATAAAGGTTTGACTCATAAATAGAAAAGTAACCATCGACAGGATCACTAATATCCACTCGAACCATACTAATTTTATAGAAAATTTATTTAGGATGTGCCATATCATTACGGCTCCGCCACCCATTAAGAAGCCAACGAGTACATACCAGAACCAATTCCAACTAATTAATTGCATAATTTTTTCTCCTTATATTTTATGAACGTGATTTATCAAGACCGTAGAGTGGAATGTCCATCGGATCAAGATCCCATGGTGATTTACTCAGGTCAGGTTCTTTACCATATCCGAATACGTCATCCATTTTCCGGATTGCAGCATTTAATTGAGGTGTAGTCCCTATTGATAATTTGATAAGGTCATGTAGTACCGCATCATCAAATTTTGTAAATGGACAAACGGTTTGACAGCGACTGCAATCGGGCTCGCCACCCAACATAAAGGAATAACACTTTTTGGCATCCATATACCATCCTTTAATTCCTTTCGCTTGCCAAGCCTCATCACCTCCCCAGAATGGTTTTTCCTCCATGCTAATGGCACCGGAGGGACACATTTCTCCGCATTTTTTACATGTCTCACAAAATTTGGTAATACCGGCATCTATTGGTTTTGTTACGGCCAATGGTAAGTCTGTAATCGTTACCATTACAGTTCTAATATCAGTTCCATATTTTGGACTAACCAAGATACCTGCTCTGCCATATTCTCCAAGGCCCGCCATCACTCCAAAACCTACCAATCGTCCAATAGATTCGGTATCTCCTCCATAAGCTTGATATCCTAGCCCTCTTAAAAACACACTCAATCTATTCCCGTAAATATTGGCTCTGGAGTAACTCATTGTATTGCTGGAAGCCCAACTCATCCGCTCAGAGTATTGCTGCATCCATAAGGATTGAGGTACTAGAGAGCATACCGCCCACAAATCTTTATTTGGTAAAACAAATTTATTTTTTTCTGGCTCTGCATATCCTTTCTCAACGTCTTCAAATGTGATCTTACCCCAGAGTAATTTTTTTGTTTTGTCATCGAGCTTTACAAATCCCATATCAGCAGCTCCCATAATTCTTCCGGCTGTTCTTAACATTTTGGAATTTTCCTCTGGTGTGCCTTGGTGTTTTTCTACGCCATAATCTTCTGGAGTATAATACATGGTAGGATGTTCCCACATTGGATTTGCCTTAACGTCAGCTCCTGCCCATGGTGCAGCTAAATCGGCACCCGAACGGCCTCCCCATCCCCAACAGTTGGCATCCGCTAAAGCTCTATCTTTTAGTGAGAGCCCGACAACATTTTCTTGAACATTTTTCTTTGTCGTTTCAATGTTTCTATTGTATATATCAAAATAATCTTTTGGGTTTTCCCAGGATGCAGGATTAAATAATGTATTCTCGGGGCCATGAAATCTTTCCATATTTTCCCAATCAATTTCTACAGTAGGTTCATCCACCTCTTTAACCCAGAAGGGTAAATCCCTTTCAGCTATAGGGGAAGCCATCATCTCATCCATGTCTTTAAACCCGGCGGCAGCACCAAATCCGACAGCTCCTAAGCCGACAGCACCGGCTCCTACACCTAACATTTTCATAAAATCTCTTCGACCTAGTGATGAGTTATTTTCTTTCTTTGATTTTGCCATTTTATTTCTATTTTTATTTAACACCTAATTTATTTCGACTTAGAAATATTCTCCCTGCAAAACTAAGAGACTGAAAATGTGTATGTAATATACTAAGTGCGGTTTTTGTGGTACTTTTCAACGAGATTCTATTACAGGGATGGTTTCTAGGTAGGAAATATTTTTAATACAGGGGCCTAACTATGGGTTAACCGCGAAAAACACTAAAGACGCGAAATATTAAATTCCCATCTAAATCCTTTCGTGCTTTTCGTGTCTTTCGTGGTAGAAAGAAAGCGCAGGTTGTTTCTCAACTCAAAGTGGCAGACATATTATTCTTGAGTCTGTCGGTGAATACACAAGTTTTGGGTGATTAGTGCTAACAGCGAAAAACACTAAAGGCGCGAAATTGATAATTTCCCAGCCAATTCCTTTCGCGCTTTTCGTTCCTTTCGTGGTAAAAAGAAAGCGCAGGTTGTTTCTCAACTCAAAGTGGGAGACATATTATTCTTGAGTCTGTCGGTGAATACACAAGTTTTGGGTGATTAGTGTTAACAGCGAAAAACACTAAAGACGCGAAATTGATAATTTCCCAGCACAATTTCTTTCGTGCTTTTCGTGTCTTTCGTGGTAGAAAGAAAGCGCAGGTTGTTTCTCAACTCAAAGTGGCAGGCATATTATTCTTGAGTCTGTCGGTGAATACACAAGTTTTGGGTGATTAGTGCTAACAGCGAAAAACACTAAAGACGCGAAATTGATAATTTCCCAGCCAATTTCTTTCGCGCTTTTCGTGTCTTTTGTGGTAAAAAGAAAGCGCTGGTTGTTTCTCAACTCAAAGTGGGAGACATATTATTATTGAGTCTGTCGGTGAATACACAAATTTTGGGTCATTAGTGTTAACCGCGATAAACGCAAAAGGCGCGAAATTGATAATTTCCCAGCCAATTCCTTTC
>JBFHGX010000032.1:0-31835 GCA_041582875.1 Bacteroidales bacterium
AATTATGATTCTGAACCTATTTTGAGAGGTCAAATGATCACTGTTTTATGCGATTCGGTGTACGAACCGGTAACCAATTGGGAAAAAGTATGGTATGCCGAAGGTAGCACGTTAGCCGACTTTTACGAACTGCATGGTCGTAACTTCCTTCAGGTGATGGTACCAGTGGTAGATTCCGTGTGGTTTAATCCGGAATTTCAGTTCAGGTTCTTTAACTACGCTACCATTTCAAATGACGTGGTTGTGGGTAATCAAAGCAACAACGATCAATGGAATATCGATTATATATATTTGAACTACAATCGTTCTGCAGCAGACACTACCTATAGGGCTTTAACTTTTTCACAGTCGGCTCCATCCTTTTTGTTGGATTATCAGGTAATGCCTTATCGTCAGTACCGGTCCGACCCAACACATCTTCTTAAGCCCAATTTGGAGATGTATATTGCCAATTTAGATAATGTAGCACGCAATACAAGCTATGAATACCGTGTACAACAAGTGGGCGGAACTTATGGTTTTAGGTTTGATGGGGGAAGTTGTAATCTGGACCCATTTTACGAAACAGGATTTCAAAAGTGTGAGGGATGTGGGGAATTACATGCTTGTCCACCAATAAATAATTATTTTAATGCTGATAATGATGTCGATACGATGTCGTTTATAATTAAACACTATATCAGCGATTCATCTGATCAGAATCCCATTGTCGATTCGGCCATTTATCACCAGGGATTTTACAATTATTTTGCTTATGATGATGGTGTGCCGGAGGAGGGATACGGAGTAACTCCAAGAGGTTCCCATCTGGCGTATCAATTTACATTATCCAAACGCGATACATTGCAAGGTGTTCAGATGTATTTTAATAAAACACAAGGAAATACCAATGAACTGTACTTTAAGCTTATGGTTTGGAGCGATAATAATGGTCGCCCAGGAGATGTGATTTATGAGCAGGAAAATCAAAAAGTAGCCTGGTCTGATGGGTTATATCATTTTTATCCATATATGTTGGATGAGCCTCAGGTACTGACCGGAACATTTTATGTGGGATGGGAACAATATACGGATGCTCTTTTGAATGTTGGGTTGGATAAAAATCATGATAGAAGTGACAGGATTTTTTATGATACCATTGGTGGTTGGGTGAGCTCAAATATCAAAGGTTCATTGTTAATGCGCCCCATAGTAGGTTCCAATTTGGTGCTTGGTTTGCCCGATGATGTTTCTGCTGAAACTCAACAACTGAAGATCTTTCCCAATCCGGCGTCTACTTGGTTCTCGGTGAGCCCGATATTGAATCATGATCTCTCCTCTGCCCAAATGGATATTTATAACCTGATGGGTACACGCGTTCTAACCCAAAAGGGTGTAGAAGGACGAATAAACACTGAATCGCTAAACGCCGGATTATATGTTGTTAAGGTCCTGGTTAATAATCAATATTATACAGCTAAGTTACTGATCAACAGGTAATCATGGAAAAAGATATAGAGATTGTAGAGGAAGAAAATTCTGAACTGTACGAACATCATCATATTGTTGTTGATCCGGGACAATCACCACTTAGGGTGGACAAGTTTCTGTTTAATAAAATAATGAATGTTTCAAGGAATAAGGTTCAGCAATCGGCTAAGGCTGGAAATATATTAGTTAATAATCAGGCTGTTAAGTCAAATTATAAAGTAAAACCTGGTGATGATATCTCAGTAGTGATGACTTATCCGCCACGTGAGGTAGAAATATTTGCTGAACCTGTTCCATTAACGATTGTCTATGAAGACGATGATGTGTTGGTGGTAAACAAACAAGCAGGCTTGGTAGTTCACCCTGGTTTCAATAATTACACCGGCACTTTATTGCACGGACTGGCTCATTATTTCACAGAAACCAACCAATTGGATAGGGTGGAGAATGGTTTCGGATATCTGGTTCATCGCATCGATAAGGATACTTCAGGTTTGCTTTTGGTTGCTAAAAACGAAATGGCTCAAACCGTGCTGGCAAAACAATTCTTTGATCATTCCATTGGTCGGAAATACCAAGCATTGGTTTGGGGAGATGTTGTTGAAGATGAAGGCACCATTACAGGGCATATTGGAAGAAGCTTAAAAGACCGGCGAGTGATGACTGTTTTTCCAGATGGGGAATTCGGTAAAGAAGCCGTTTCACATTATACTGTTTTAAAGCGTTTTGGGTATGTTACGTTGGTTGAATGTCGCTTGGAGACAGGTCGTACCCATCAAATCAGAGCGCATTTTCGTTATTTGGGTCATCCTTTGTTTAATGACGAGAGATATGGAGGTAATTCCATTGTCAAGGGAACTACGTTTACAAAGTACAAACAATTCATTAACAATTGCTTTGCGATCATTCCACGCCAGACTCTTCATGCCAAGTCACTCGGGTTTCAGCATCCTGTCACCAAAAAGCAGTTGTATTTTGAGTCTGATTTGGCGTTGGATATGCAACAGGTTCTTGAAAAGTGGACGGGTTACGCCACCCATCAAAATCCAGAGGTCTAATTCACAACTTATTTGGAAAGAATCACTTTATACGTATTGTTTTGTTCTGATGAACTAAAACGGATAAAGTAAAGTCCATCACGCAAGTTGCTGATGTCAATGGAAAGGTAATTTTCATTGTTCTCAATGATGGAAAAATCAACCTTATTACCAAAGCTATCAAAAACACTGATTGATAGGTTTTCTGGCAAAGCACCGCCAAAGGCGAGGGTATAAATTCCGTTTCCCGGATTAGGTGATATATTAGGCAGGACATTGATGTAAGCTTCGCGCACCAATGAATCCTGATCCAGAGTTGAAAAGACTTTCAGTTTCACATTGAATTTTCCTGCATTGCGGTAAACCACCTTGCCGGGATCTTTTGCTTCTGAATAGGAGGGATCGCCTCCTTCAAATTCCCATTGGTAGAATGAAATATTACCAAAGGAGTTGTTTTCAAAAAGAATGGATTCACCCACAATAATTGAGGTTTTTTCTGCATTAAACCAAGCTGCCACAGAAGTGGTGTCAAGATTGCTGCCTTTAAGTGAAGTAACGCCAGTATTGTCAGGGTCGAGCCAATAGGAAAGGTTTTTTGTGCTGTCGCTGAAGGTGCTTGGATTCCATGAATAACTAAACTTTCCGTAATAATCTGGTGATTCCGTAAATGTACACGATGAACCTCCCCCTGTCAAGCTACCTACAATCAGCCCGTCATTATTAAACAAGGGTGACCCTGATGAACCTCCCTCAGTAACACCGTGTCCATTTTCGGTTTCACTCCAATATACTCTCCAGTATTTTCCATCCGGATCATCTGTAGTTGTGTTATAGCCTGAAGAGACAAGTGGTTGTGTGTAGGTGGAAATCATCTTGACATCACCTTGAGGGTGATGGATGGTTACTCCACTTGAAGCGGCTGTTGCTGCTCTAGTCCACCCGTTATAGTATGGGTTATACTCATCAGGCACAGGTTCGCCTAGTAAAAGTAGTTTAAAGTCAGATCCTGCATTGGTACCAGAAACGCTGTGAGACAATAGTTCTGATCCGCTAATGGTTTGAAGCTCTGGTTCAAAAACGGGTTGCAAACAATTTTCAGATTGATAATTGAAATAGAACATCCACTGGGCATAGTCAATTTCGTCAGCATTTTCTCCACAATGATTGGCCGTTAGGAAAAAGGGTTTGCCATCTACTTTCACGTTGTTGATTAGTGTTCCTGTACACCAAAATGTCAGATTTCCTTCTTTTACAAGGATGCGTGCCACTCCATCTTTTTGTTGTTGCCAATTGTAGCCCTCTTCACAGTTGATGTGAACTTCACACGACCCTGCTCCACCAAATCCCCTCTCACCCGACGGGTTTAGTCGCACACCCACTTCATTGATTCCGAAAGGAAGAATCTTGGTTTTGTCATAGGTGCTATACTCGATGGTTATAGTTTCATCTTCGATAAATGAAGTACACAAAAACGATTTGTTATTGGCTTCCGTAAATGCTCCAAATACCTGATTTGTTGATGTGTTGTAAATGAACAGGTTGTCATCCGTATGAAGTTGGACATCATGAAAATAAACATTAAGCGCCGCTGCATGAGGAACTCTTATGGATATGGTCCAAAGCAGTTTATCATCAGAAATCTGAACCCATTTTCCGCTTTTCAGTATGTCTATAGTATCCAGTTTAAGTATGTAGCCTGCCTGTAATGGTGTGTTTTCCTTATTTTCTGCTGCAATGAGCGGATGGTTTCTAATTTCGATGAGCGGAGAAGCTAAGTCAGCATCTTGGTTCAAACCTACGGGAATCCCGGGAACGGTAATTTGACTCATGGTTATTTGAGCCATCAAGACGAATAAAAAGGTTAAATATTGATAATTGTGAAAAGACATAGGCTAAATTAATTGAACAAAGACTTCCGAATAGCAAAAATATTTCCCTACAAAAGTAACGAATAATTGGTGCGATTGCGTATATTGTAAGGCGTTACGCCCGACTTTGTCGGCAGAGTTTGTTTTAGGTAAGAATATCTTGGCCACAAATATCATTTCGCTTGACAACGCGACATAAATTGCCTTACTTTTGGCAAAATTTTATCACATGATTGTTGTTACAGGAGCTGCTGGTTTTATCGGCAGCGCATTGGTGGCTAAGTTGAATAAAATAGGCTATGAAAATCTGATTTTAGTTGACGATTTTTCAAAAGAAGCAAAAATACGTAACTATGCCAAAAAGAGGTTTATAAAGAAAATTGATCGTAAGGAGTTTTTTCGTTGGTTCGACGATTATCATTTCAATGTGGATTTTATTTTTCACTTGGGAGCACGTACTGATACTACTGAGTTTGATGCGAAGATTTTTGATGAACTCAATGTAAATTACTCCAAAGAGATATATAAACGGTGTGTAAAATATTCCATTCCTGTGATTTATGCTTCTTCAGCTGCTACCTATGGAATGGGAGAGAATGGCTTTAACGATGAGCATCTGATTGTGAATAAGCTGGAGCCGTTAAATCCTTACGGGGTATCGAAAAATGAATTCGATAAATGGGTGCTCAAACAAAAAAAGTCGCCTCATTTTTGGGCTGGTCTGAAGTTTTTTAATGTTTATGGCCCCAACGAATACCACAAGGGGAGAATGGCATCGGTGGTTTTACATGCTTTCAACCAGATTCAAAAAACAGAAAAGATGAAGTTGTTTCGCTCGCATCATCCTAATTTTAAGGATGGAGAGCAATTGCGCGACTTTGTTTATGTGAAAGATGTTGTTCAGGTAATTGTGTGGTTATTTCGTAATCAACCTAAAAGCGGGTTATATAATCTGGGAACAGGCCAGGCAAGAACATTCCGAGATTTAGCTGAAGCTACGTTTAAAGCGTTGGATCTGAATTCAAATATCGAGTTTGTGGACACACCTGAAGATATCAGAGATAAATACCAATATTTTACCGAGGCCAATATGAGTAAATTGCGCAGTGCAGGTTATCCACATGAATTTACTTCGCTTGAAGCCGGAGTGGGAGAATATGTAAGGAAATACCTTAAGAAAGAAGCCATTTATTGATAAATGCCTTCAACTATTTTGCACTCCCTCTAATAATCGCGCTTCCCAGACAAGTTTTTTCGTCTGTATCGTAAATCACGGCAAACTGACCGGGAGCTATGCCAGAAATGGGGCTGTCGGATAAAATTAAATTTCCATCACCTTGACTTTTAAGCGTACCTGAGTTAAACTCGGGTTGATGCCTTATTTTGAACTTGATGTTCTCCAGAATGGAATAATCGATGTTCGGATTGATAAAGTGCAGATCTCCAAGACCGATCTTGTGGCCGTATTGTGCAACAGGATCGTAACCATTGGAAACGAAGATGATGTTTTTGTCGATGTTCTTGTCAACAACAAACCAAGGACCCCCGCTTAATCCCAATCCCCGTCGTTGACCTATGGTGTGAAACCAAAAACCCTTATGCTCGCCAAGCGTTTTACCCGATTCAAAATCTACAATGGCACCAGGCCATTCTCCCAATTGTTTTTTAATAAAGTCATTGTAATTAATCTTTCCTAAAAAACAAATTCCCTGACTATCTGGTCTGTTAGCACTAGGCAATTTCATCTCAATGGCCATTTTGCGCACTTCAGATTTGTCTAGATGTCCGATAGGAAACATGGCTTTTTGTACTTGATCGTAGGTGATTTGTCCTAGAAAATAGGTTTGATCTTTAACGCGATCTTTTGCTGTCGACAGAAATACCCCATCCTGAGTTTTGTAGGTGTTGGCGTAATGACCAGTGGTTATGATGTCAAATTCTTCACCGTACCGTTCGTTGAAAGCCCCAAACTTAATGAGCAAGTTGCACATGATATCCGGATTGGGGGTTAACCCTTTTTTAACATTGTCGATGGTGTATTTAACCACCGTTGACCAATATTCTTCTTGTAAATCAACAACACTAAACTGGCAATCGTATTTTTTAGCTATCCACGTTGTAATTTCAATGTCTTCTTCCGAAGGACAATCCATAAAAGCATCTTCATCCTCCATGCCGATTTTTATATAAAAAATATGGGGGTCATAACCTTGAGCCTTTAACAAAGGAATGGTTACGGAACTGTCGACTCCACCGGAGACTAGCGATGCAATTTTCATTTGAATAAATTTGGTGCAAAGATCGTAAAAATCCGCTTTAGCTAGAAAGACTATAACGCGTCTAAATTGCATGGCCGATAAGCTGTGAATGATATGTTTGCTTACTTTTGAAAACTTATTACAATTACAGATTATTTTAAAAATAACAGCTATGTACGGAGATATTAAAACTCATCTTGCCAAGGAACTTGCGGAAATTAACGAAGCCGGTTTGTATAAAAACGAACGCATTATTGTAAGTCCTCAAGGAGCTAAAATTGAACTGAATTCAGGACAAAAAGTCCTCAACTTTTGCGCCAACAACTACCTTGGATTGTCAAATCATCCTGAATTGGTTGCTGCTGCCAAACAAGGTTTAGATAGCCATGGTTTCGGCATGTCGTCGGTTCGTTTTATTTGTGGAACTACTGACATTCACAAAGAGTTAGAACAAAAAATTGCCGAATTTTTTGGAACCGAAGACACCATTTTATATGCTGCGGCTTTTGATGCCAATGGTGGAATATTTGAACCCTTGTTGGGAGAAGAAGATGCCATTATTTCAGATAGTTTGAATCATGCTTCTATTATTGATGGAGTGCGTCTTTGTAAGGCCCAAAGATACCGGTATCAAAATGCCGACATGGAAGCCTTAGAAGCTGAACTAATTAAAGCTCAGGAACAACGTTTTCGTTTGATTGTTACCGATGGTGTATTTTCTATGGATGGTAATACTGCTCCAATGGATAAAATTGTTGCTCTTGCCGAAAAATACGATGCCATGGTTATGGTTGACGAATGCCACTCTGCCGGAGTCGTTGGCAAAACGGGTCGTGGTGTAAGTGAGCATTTCGATATTTATGGCAAAATTGACATTATCACGGGTACCTTAGGTAAAGCGTTTGGCGGTGCTATTGGTGGGTTCACGACTGGTAAAAAGGAAATTATTGAGTTGCTTCGTCAGCGTTCTCGCCCGTATTTGTTCTCAAATTCGCTTCCTCCAATGGTGGTTAGTGCTGGTATCAGGATGTTTGAAATGATGAGTGATACCAATGAGTTGCAAGATCGTCTCCATGAAAACACAACTTATTTTGTTGAGAAAATGCGTGCTGCAGGTTTTGATATTAAACCTACTCAATCAGCCATTTGCGCTGTTATGTTGTACGATGCAAAACTTTCTCAGGAAATGGCTTCACATCTGCTGAAAGAAGGCATTTATGTCATTGGTTTTTATTTTCCTGTTGTGCCCAAGGGACAAGCCCGCATTCGTGTACAACTGTCTGCAGCGCACAAACGTGAGCACCTCGATAAAGCTATTGAAGCCTTTACCAAGGTAGGTAAAGAACTCAATGTAATTAAATAGATTAAATTTTTGGGGCAGACCAAGTCTGCCCCAAATAATATACTTGGATTGTGATTTTTGGAATAGGTACTGATATTATTGAAGTAGCCCGTATGGAGCGTTCGTTGGAAAACAACGAGGCCTTAATGCGCCGGATTTTTACCGAACGTGAGCAAGAATATTGTAACAAGGGAATGGTGACCCGTTATCAATGTTATGCAGCTCGTTTCGCTGCCAAGGAGGCTTTTTTTAAAGCATTGGGTACAGGATATCGTTACGGAATGGCTTTTCATGAAATTGAAGTCCTAAATGATGAGTTGGGGAAACCGATTATTCATCCGCTTGGAAAAGTAAAAGAATATCTTGAAAAACAACAAGTAAAACACATTCACCTTTCAGTTTCTCATGTGAAGGAGATGGCCAATGCCATGGTGGTGATGGAGAAATAATTAAGGGAATTCAAACAAGCTAGTTCCGATCTCGCAAAAATAGTTTTGCGGTTTCTTCCACACAAGTTTTAATGGGTGTAAATTCAAACCCAATGGCAGCTTTAATTTTCTTGTTAGAATACCGATACAGTTGATTGGCTGTTTGGGCTGTTTCTTTGGTGATGCTCGATTTTTTACCCGTAATCATTCCTTTAATTCCAAGTAGCCTCCAACTGATAGCACTTAAAAAATTTCCTGCTTTTATGTTGGGTCGTTTAACATTTAACGCATCAGCCATCCAGTTGAAGAGCTGTTGGTAGGAGATGTTATCGGTTGAAATAATAAATCGCTCACCAACAATTTTACTATTCATTAAAACAATCATCACTTGGGCTACATCGTTTACTCCCACAAAACCGTTGGATCCTGACGTGTAAAACTTCAAACCTTTAAACATGGTTTGAAACAATTGCGGACTCCCATGTGACCAATCTCCGGGCCCCAGGATAATTGATGGGTTTATAATTACCGCATTTAGACCTTCAGCCATACCTCGCCATACATCTTGTTCGGCTTCATACTTGCTTTTTGAATAGGCAGAGGTTTTTTTGTTATTCCAAAAAGTTTCTTCCGTAACTAAATCCGACTTCTCAGCACGTCCTAAGGTTCCAATAGAACTCACAAAGAGCAATTTCTCAATGTTTTTTTCCAACGCAATGTTCACTACGTTGGCTGTTCCTGCTTGATTGATGCGTTGGATTTGAGTTTTATCGTTTCCCTGAAAGGAAACAATGGCTGCAGCATGATATAATTGATCTATTCCCTCAAAAGCGATTTGCAGCGATGAAATGTCCATGATATCCCCTTCAATCCATTCAATCAATTCCCATTGGGCTAAAGCAAGTGGCTGGTAGTATTCAAAAATTTTGTGAGTAAGTGAAGTTGAAGATGAGGGTCGTTTTAGTGCTTTAACCCGATTTCCTCCCAACGTTAAATGATAGAGTAGGTGAGCCCCTACGAATCCGGTGCCACCGGTAACCAATATGTGCTTTTCCTTTTCCACGATTAGAAAAGGGTGTCTTCTTTTTCTTCCTTCGAAGGCAAGCGAACCACTACATGATCGTTTTTGTGAATGCCAAGTAAAGAGGCTGCTTTGCCTTGGTTTATCGCAATTTCCATTAATCCGTTGGAAGCGAAAACAGCTACAATTTCCCCGGGACGTACATCGCTATATGCTTCATTTACCTTGTCAATCTTGTATTTATGCGATCTGAATGAGATTTCAAAAGGTTGTCCTTTGGTGAATTTGTGAAATGTGGGTTCGTCAATATTGGTAATCAGGTTTTGATATCCATCGATGTGAATAACCATGGCCTTGATCATGTCGTGATCAACAACCGGGTTAAACAACATTTTTTTTACCCAATCATTTTTAGGAGAACCCATTGTTTTAGGGTCGTCTCCTTTGGCAATTCTTGCTGCCGCAATGGCAAAACGATCGCGACTGGAAAAGGTGTAGGCTGATGATTCCTGTGGAATTTCCAATTCGATCATCCACTCCGGATCGGTATCAAAGATCATTGAAAATACTCCATTGTCGGTGCCAATAAAATATTGCCCCGAATGATAAACAATCGTATGTGGCTCATCAATGGATTCTTCGGTGTTTACTCCAATGATGTGAATAGTGCCTTCGGGGAATCCCTGATAAACGTTGCGTAACATAAATGCGGCAACTCCTGAGTCAAATTTATTGATGTTGTGTGAAATGTCAACAATTTTTGCTTCGGGAAAATGTTTGTAAATCATTCCTTTCACTGCCCCCACGTAATAATCCGCGGTTCCCCAATCACTCGTTAATGTTATCACACCCATCGCACTATCTATTGAAAATTAGCCTTTCAGCTTATGTTGACTAAAAGTTCAAAATTATAAAAAATATGGGCCTTGGTACGGAACTATTTTTAATATTTTTGAAGCCGCACATATTAGTACTTATTAGCTACCAATTTCATGAGTGAACGTGTCTTACAAATTGAAGTGGCCAGTCCACTTGAAATCTTTGGCCCCGGAGAAATTAATCTTATACAAATGCAAAACTTGTTCCCCAAGCTTAAGTTTGTGGCGCGTGGTGAATATTTAAAATTATTAGGTGATCTGGATGAAATTAATCGTTTTGAAAAGCGGTTCGAATTGCTGCAATTACACTTTGAGAAGTTTGGAAAAATAAACGAAGGCATTATTTTACAGATTTTAGGAGATGAAGAAAGTGAGGGGTTGCCTGAGGCTGACTCGCACAAAGATGTTTTGGTGTTCGGACGTCACGGGAAGATAATTAAAGCGTTGACGCCGAACCAAAAAAAGCTGGTCACCGAATCTGTACAGAATGATCTTGTGTTCGCCATTGGTCCTGCAGGAACCGGCAAGACCTATACTGCCGTAGCATTGGCGGTACAGGCACTCAAGAACAAAGAAATCAAAAAAATCATTCTCACACGACCTGCCATCGAAGCTGGCGAAAGTCTTGGTTTTTTACCAGGTGATATGAAAGATAAACTTGATCCCTACCTACAGCCTTTGTATGATGCTTTGCGCGATATGTTGCCCACGCAAAAGTTTCTTTCCTATCTCGAAGATGAAACCATTGAAATTGCTCCGTTGGCTTTTATGCGGGGCAGAACGCTTAGCAATGCCTATGCCATTTTGGATGAAGCCCAAAATGCTACCGAAAGTCAGTTGAAAATGTTTCTGACACGCATGGGGAAGTCATCCAAATTTATTGTTACCGGCGACGTAACCCAAATCGATCTTCCCCGTAAGCGGCAATCCGGCCTTTTTCAGGCACAGGAAATACTGAATGGCATTAAAGGAATCTCGTTTGTCTATCTCGATGGGCGAGATGTAGTACGACATAAATTGGTAACCCGTATTATTGAAGCGTATAGTAAAACAGAAGACCAAATCTCTAACAAATAATTTACTTTAAGATGAAAAAAGAAGCCTTAATTCACACCGACTTTGTTTTTCCAAATCAGAAAAGCGTTTATCACGGAAAGGTACGTGATGTTTATAATATTGATGATACTAAATTGGTCATGATTGCCACCGACCGTATTTCTGCCTTTGATGTGGTGCTGCCCAGAGGAATTCCTTTTAAAGGTCAGGTACTTAATCAAATCGCGTGCAAATTTTTGGATGCTACCAGCGACATTGTTCCTAACTGGAAGTTAGATAGTCCCGATCCGATGGTTACCGTAGGACATTTTTGCGAAACATTTCCTGTAGAAATGATTGTAAGAGGTTATCTTACCGGGAGCTCCTGGAGAACTTATAAAACGGGTGCCCGTGAAATTTGTGGCGTTCCGGTTCCTGAAGGATTGAAAGAACATCAGCGTTTTCCAGCTCCCATATTAACCCCAACTACCAAGGCCGATGAGGGACATGACGAAGATATCTCCCGCGAAGAAATTATTCGTCAGGGAATGGTTTCTGAAGCTGACTATATTGAATTGGAGCGTATCTCATTGGCGTTATTTGAAAGAGGAACCCAAATGGCTGCCGAAAAGGGGTTGATTTTGGTTGATACAAAATATGAATTCGGAAAAAGAGACGGCGTCATTTATCTTATCGATGAAATCCATACTCCTGATTCTTCACGTTATTTTTATGCTGATCAGTACGATGAGCTATTTGCCAAAGGAGCAGCTCAAAAACAACTTTCCAAAGAATTTGTAAGGGAGTGGCTCATGGAAAATGGTTTCCAAGGAAAGGAAGGTCAAACTATTCCTGAAATGACTGATGAATTTGTTGATAGTGTTTCTGACCGGTACATTGAATTATACGAGAAAGTTACCGGTGAGCCTTTTCAACGTGATGACTCCGGAGATGTATTGGCCCGTATCGAATCCAATATCAATCAATCTTTAAAGTAGGTTTAACTAAGACTGCTTCCTGTTTCATCCGGAGTTTGATTTAATATTTGAATTAAACTCTGGATGTATTGGGCTTTTATTGATCTGTTTTCAGTAATTAAACCATCATAGATTTCTTCTAAAAATCTGATGCATAGCTCTTTTCGGTTGCAAGGCAAGTAATGTTCTTTTTTTCGTTCTACCCCGATGTGTTTCAGGTAACCTGTAATTTCCTTTTGTGTAAACAGGGCTCCCAAATTAGAGGGGTTGATGTAAAAAAGAATGTCTTCCTGTTTAAGGTTTTTTTTGTTGATTTTGACAGCGGGCTCTTCGCGGTCAAGGTAAGCCAAAACAAACTGATTGGGAAGGTTGATTCCACTTAAGGGAAGCTTAAGTTTTTGAGCAATGGTCAAATAGAGTAGTCCCAAAAGAAGTGCATTCCCTTTTTTGTTGTGTTGTAAAAAATCGAAAAAGAATCCTTCAAACTGATTTTGATCGGGTAAAAAATTATTGAGTTTGTACACTTTGTAAAAAACGTGGTTCATGACATTTACCTTTTCGAGTGCCGTTAAACTTTCGTTTAATTCAAGCCAGGTATCCCGATAAATCATGTTAATCCACTTTTGCTGTGTTTCCGTTTGGTAATGTTCGTTTAGATAAGCGGATATTATATGGATAAATTCTGTAGGATGTGTCATTGGGTTATCTAACCAATCAAAAATATCTCCCACAGTTTTGTGAAATTTGATTTCTTCGATGGTGTTTTCGAGTCTTTGGGAGTGTGGAGCATTAAATGTATGTAGCCATGCCTCTTCTAAAACAGGAATAGCTTGGGTTCCATGACTGATAATTTTTTTACGTACTTCGGTATAGATATCGTCATTTGGCTCGTCCATTAAACTCACCAAAGCATCAATCTCACGATTGTTTTCAGTCGATTTCATACATTCAGAACAGGTAAATTCGGGGTAAAATTAATCTAGAAATCGTGTGATAGAGGGCACTTCATTAAGGAGTTAATCACAACGGATTGTTAACAAAGATGATAGCAAGGTGTGTTGTAAAATAAACAAAGCCCGCAATTATCAACTGCAGGCTTTGTTATCGGGTATGCGAACACTACAATCGTGAGGCTACTTCGTCCCAATTAATTACATTAAAAAATGCAGTAATATAATCTGGTCGTCTGTTTTGGTAATGCAAATAGTACGCATGTTCCCAAACATCTAATCCCAGAATTGGTGTTCCTTTTACTTCAGCAATATCCATCAATGGATTGTCCTGGTTTGGCGTGGAAGTAATCACAAGTCCTTTGTCCGTTTTAACCAGCCAAGCCCATCCCGATCCAAAGCGTGTGGCAGCTGCCTTTGCAAATTCATCCTGAAATTGCTCAAAGGTACCAA
The DNA here is from genome assembly GCA_041582875.1 of Bacteroidales bacterium. Classification (GTDB taxonomy): domain Bacteria; phylum Bacteroidota; class Bacteroidia; order Bacteroidales; family F082; genus UBA6244. The sequence goes on from JBFHGX010000032.1 coordinate 13,718, forward strand.
AGGCTTTTTCGATGGCCTCCAATAATTTACCTGTTGGCCGTCCGCCTCCCTTAGGAGATAGCATTTTCCAAAATAAGTTGTGGTTGTAATGGCCACCACCGTTGTTGCGCACGGCAACTGAGGCTGTAGATATATGGGCTAAAATTTCCTCAATGGTTTTGTTCTCAAGATCACTGCCTTGAATGGCATTGTTCAGGTTGTTGATATAGCCCTGGTGATGCTTCGTGTGGTGAATTTCCATGGTGCGGGCATCGATATGAGGAGCAAGGGCATCGTATGTGTAATCTAGTTTAGGAAGTGTAAATGACATATGTGTAGTTTTTTAGTTTAATTTATAATGATTGTTTGGCAAAACTAATTCTAATTTAGAATAAATACAAATAACAACTCTAAAAGATTGTTAAATAATTGTTTGTAGGTGATATTGTTGCCGCAGAGGAGGAAGCGGATTCATGTAAATCCCAAAAGATTAAGCACTATTTTTGCCGGAAAAATTGAATCCTATGAATTTAGAAATTGGAATAAGTCATTCAACCCACAAGTTGGTTGAGTTTAAGGATACTGCTGCTGCTTATGGATCGGGTTTGGTAGAGGTTTTTGCCACGCCTGCTATGATTGCCATGATGGAAAATACCTGTTTGGAGTCGGTCCAATCTAGGCTTGATGACGGGTTTACTACCGTGGGTACAGCAGTTGATATTCGCCATATGAAAGCCACACTAAAGGGAAAAAAGGTGACTTGTTCATCACGGTTAACAGAAATATCCGGTAAAAAATTGATTTTTGAAGTGGAAGCTCGTGATGAGGTAGGGCTGATAGGAACTGGGATACACAAACGGTTTGTAGTGAACAACGATGAGTTTATGCAATCATTGGTGTAATGTTCACTTTCTAAATTGAAAGTACTTTGGTTATAATGCCTTAAAATGAGTTTTTATATCCTGATGTCAAGGTGTTATCTCAATGGAATTCAATAGTTCATACATTTTCCCCGAAAGGGGGGAGTGAAGTAATATTTCAATGCATTTATAAAACCCTAAATGCGACAAGCAAAGTCACCATGGGGTAGTATTTATATAATTTAGATCCGCTGGTAATATTGTAGGTCCACTTACTTAATTTATTGTCTGATATTTTTCCTGTCACTCTGTATTCAACCGAGGTGGCTCCTTGATAAGCCAGTCCCACATCGAGTCCAACGCTCACTATATTGTTTTTTGAGATGCTTCGTCCAAAACCAAGTGCTAAGTACGGACACAGTTTGTTGGGCTGAAGATGGTAGGCCACGAAACCATTGTTGTCAGCATCAGGATTGGTAGGGTACACGTCAAAATCTATTTGAGTAAAATTGTACAACACTCCGGCAGATATATACATGAACCGGAAAAATTGCCAATCAGCGCCAAATGAAAAAGCACCAGAAGTAGCTTCACTGTTTCTCACAGTTCCATCTCCCGATTCAATATCTTGCTGGTACTCATATGGAAAAAACGACAACCCTCCACGCAATGCAATGGTGTTGCTAACAGAACTAATAATCTCTAATCCTGCGCCATATGAACCTCCCTTAAGTCCGAGTGCCAATCCTTTTGACTCGCGGATAGAAACAAATTCCTGACCAATGATTGATGCGTGAAAAAGGATAATGATGCCAAACAGAAAGAGTTTTTTAAATATGTTCATCTGATCTTGATTTAGTACCATAGAATGCAATATTAGATAAAAAAATTGTCTGTAGACGACCTCATTTTTATTTTTCTGGTTGATTCAGAATGAAAATGGGGTAAAAAAAACAGCTCCAATGCAATCAAGCAGTGGAGCTGTTGGAGTAGGTTTTTATTCGAAAATTAGCTTATCCGGTAATTTTAACCAGGAAGTAATTCTTTTTTCCTTTTTGAACGAGTAGGTATTGGTCGTTCAACAAATCATTGATGGAGAGTTCGTAGTCTTCATTAATTTTTGCTTTGTTGATGGAAACACCATTGTCTTTGAGCATACGTCTGGCTTCACCATTCGATTTAAAAACGCCTGTTTTTTGACTCAAAAAATCAAGAATCCCGATACCTTCCATAAATTCTTTACGGCTTATCTCCGATTGAGGAACGCCTGCAAAGATGCCCAACAGGGTTTTTTCGTTTAAGCTGCGAAGCATTTCTGTGGTTCCTTTACCAAAAAGAATTTCAGTAGCGGCCAAGGCTAATTCGTATTCGCTTTCCGAGTGAACTCGGATGGTGATTTCACGGGCAAGTGTTTTCTGCAATAACCGTACATGTGGTGCTTCGCGATGCTCAACTACAAGCTTTTCAATTTGCTGTTGAGTTAGCAGCGTAAATATTTTAACGTATTTTTCGGCATCTTCATCAGAAACATTGAGCCAAAACTGGTAGAATTCGTAGGGAGAAGTTTTTTCGGGATCGAGCCATACGTTGCCACTTTCCGTTTTGCCAAATTTAGATCCGTCAGCTTTGGTAATCAAAGGACAGGTAAGGGCAAAAGCTTCGTTATCGGAACCCATTTTACGGCGGATGAGTTCTGTTCCAGTGGTAATATTTCCCCATTGATCAGAACCGCCCATTTGTAATCGACATCCTTCGTTTTTAAACAGATGTAAGAAATCGTAGCCCTGAACCAATTGGTAACTGAATTCGGTAAATGACATCCCCGTCCCGCTCTCAGCAGAAATGCGCTTTTTTACTGAGTCTTTGGCCATCATGTAGTTTACGGTCAGATGTTTTCCAATATCCCGAATGAAATCAAGAAAGCTGAAAGTGTTCATCCAATCGTAATTGTTGACTAAAATGGCTGAATTTTTAGATGGGCTATCGAAATCCAGAAACTTGGCCAACTGATTTTTAAGTGCATTTTCGTTGTGACGCAGCGCTTCTTCGGTAAGTAGATTTCTTTCCTGTGATTTCCCCGAAGGATCGCCAATCATTCCGGTTGCTCCTCCCACCAAGGCAATGGGTTTGTGACCATTCATTTGAAGATGTTTCAACATCATGACACCAACCAAATGACCAATATGTAAACTATCAGCCGTAGGGTCAATTCCAACATAACCTGCGGTCATGTTTTTCAACATATACTCTTCTGTTCCTGGCGTCATGTCATGTATCATGCCCCGCCAACGCAATTCTTCTACAAAATTCTTCACACGGTTGTTTTCTAAAATTTTTGCAAATATAGGTAATTGAGTAGGTTTGTACTCCTTTGAGAGAATATTTTGATAACTGCTTCGTTAAACAGTAGGTCGATTTTCTACCTTTGTCGCAATGCAGAAAAAATTTTTAAAAAACCTTATTCTACTCATATTCCTCAACCTATTGGTTAAGCCATTGTGGATTTTTGGCGTGGATAGGCAAGTGCAAAATTTGGTTGGCCCTGAGGAATACGGACTCTATTTCACTATTTTAAATTTTTCCTTTCTGTTTTTTATTTTCCTCGATTTGGGGATAACCAATTTTAACAACCGGAATATTGCACAGAACAATCAGCTGTTAAGTAAACATTTGGCAGGCATAGGTACGATGAAACTGCTGTTGGGATTTGTCTATGGGGCCATTATTTTGGCCGTAGCTTGGATGAACGATTATGACAGTAGGGCTTTTTATTTGTTGTCGTGGATAGGTTTTAATCAGTTCTTGCTTTCGTTTGTACTGTATCTTAGATCGAACCTCAATGGCCTGCTGTTGTTTAAAACGGACAGTTTGATCTCGGTACTCGATAGGTTATTGATGATCATGATCTGTGGCTTTTTGTTATGGACAGGTTGGTTTGATGCAACATTTACCATCGAATGGTTTGTGTATGGTCAAACGGCTGCTTACCTGATCACTGCATTAATTGCTTTGATTGCAGTGTTGAACAAAGCTGGTAAATTGCGGTTTAGTTGGAATCTTCCCTTTTTTATTATGATTGTGAAGAAAAGCTTGCCATTTGCCTCGCTTGTATTGCTGATGAGTTTTTACAATCGTATCGATCCTGTACTTATACAACGATTAATTCCGGGAAATCTTGGATATGAACAGGCCGGAGTTTATTCGCAGGCTTTCCGTTTGCTCGATGCTGGTCAGAATTTTGCTTATCTTTTTGCCGTTTTGTTACTTCCTTTGTTTGCTAAAATGATTGCCGGAAATCAAAATGTTGCCCAATTGGTGAAGCTTTCTTTTTCTTTGCTGGTATCCGGAACAATTATCATTGCTATTGCCACCTCTAGTTATAGCGAGCAGATTATGTTGTTGATGTATAACCAAATGCCTAACGAATCACTGGTTCATTTCACTTTACGTATTCAACAGTCTTCTGTGATATTCAGTTTGCTGATGTTCAGCTTCGTGGCCATCTCTTCTAATTATATTTTCGGCACACTGCTTACAGCCAACAACAACATGAAATTATTGAATTTAGTCGCCTTGGGTGGTGTTGTTATCAATATGGGACTTAATTTTTATCTCATCCCCAAATTTCAATCGGTAGGATCGGCTTATGCCGGAATGTCGGCGCAGATCTTTACTGCTGTTATTCAGCTGATTTTGGCCTACAGGATTTTTAAATTCAAGGTAAATTATTCCTTGATTGTACGTTTTATTATTTTGGTCATACTTTTAGCCATTGGATCGTATATGGTTAAAAATCAAATGAACATGGATTGGAAATATGGGTTGCTGATGCTGTTTGTTGAAGGATTGTTCGCTTCCTTATTGCTTCGATTATGGAATTTGCGCGAACTATTTAATATACTAACTTCTAAACAATAATGTGTTTTATTGTCTTATCTTGGGAAATGATCTCCATCATTGAACAAAAATTCCTACTTTTGACGCCTTTAATGAATTAAGTTAATGAAATCAGAAGGCGATTTTCAACGACCCTTTTTTTCCGGAGTAATATTGCAGGTTTTGTTCCATTACCGGAAACACTTGGTTATTCTTGGAGTACTGACCGTTATATTCTCTATAATTTTCTCCTCTCCTCGTTTTATTACTCCTTTGTACAAATCCACCGTTATTTTGTATCCTACGGCCAGTAACTCTATTTCGAAGGTGTTGCTGAGCGATAACTTCAATAATTCGAAGGATATTTTAGAATTCGGGGAAGATGAACAAACTGAGCAAATGCTTCAGGTATTGAATTCCAATAAAATTCGTGATCGGATCATCAGTAAGTACAAGTTAATGGAACACTATGAAGTGGATCCTAATTCTGCTTTTAAGATGACTGAACTCTATGATGAGTACGAGAACAACTTTAAATTCAGACGAACGGAATTCATGGCGGTAAAAATTACCGTAATGGATAGGGATCCTCAATTGGCTGCAGATATGGCCAATGATGTTGCCGAACTTATTGATTCTACTATCAATACAATGCAAAAGCAAATCGCGGTAAAAGCTTTTCAGATTGTTGAAAGAGAATATCAAAACCTGAAAGAAGAAATTAGAATTAAAGAAGACAGCATGACTGTCCTCCGTCAGTTTGGGGTACACGATTACGAGAGCCAGTCGGAGATGTTTAACCGCCAGTTAGCCATGGAGATGGCAAAAGGAAATAATGAGAGCGTAAAACGTCTGGAAAAGAAGCTTGATATGTTGGCCAAATATGGCGGCCCCTATGTTTCGCTCCGAGATGCGTTGGAGCACGATAAAAAACACCTTAGTGAACTAAAAGCCAAATACGAAGAAGCTAAAGTGGACGCTACACAAAGTTTACCCCATAAACTTGTTGTAAATTCAGGTTACAAAGCCGAACGAAAATCTTATCCTATCAGGTGGTTAGTGGTTGTCGTGTCTACCTTCTCGGTGCTGTTTTTGGCCTCTCTTATTTTTGGGTTAATAGATATTTTTTCAGGGGCTTTAGGTACCGACATTAAAAAAAAAAATTTAGAAGAGTCAGAAATGTAACAGCTGTCGATCGTACGTATTCATCCGTAAAACCACAGCCAGTAAAGAGTAAACCGAAAGATAGAAAAAAAGATATTGAACTAAAAGTCGTGGAAGAACAACCTGGTGTTGAACATACGGCTGAAACTAAGGAAAAGAATTATAATTCAGAATTATACTGGGACATTAATAATATCGAAATGGACAAATTTTTTAATAGCGCTCATCTTGTCAGCTTGATTGCAAAGTGGAAGTACCATTTGGTGACTATCGTAGGTATTTCGGCAATTTTAGCTGTCATTTTCTCAGGTTCTACGTTTATTACGCCAATGTATAAATCGTATGGAGTAGCCTATCCTGCCAATATTGAGCCATACTCAGAAGAAAGTGAAACTGAACAAATGCTACAAATACTGAATTCGAAGGATATCGTGGATAGCATGATCAGTAAGTTTCAATTGGCTGAGCACTATGGTATTAATCGTGATTATAAATATTTTAAGACGGTTTTGGTAAATACGTATTATGATAATGTCCATATCAGTAAAACTCCCTACGAATCAGTGAGAATTGATGTGATGGATAAAAGTCCTGATACAGCCGCGTTGATGGTTGATGCTATTTTTAAGTTTTACGACCAAAAGATTGCTTCCTTGCATAAATCAAAATACCGCGAAGTCGTTGCCATGTATTCCTCTCAGTTAGAAAGAAAACGTGAAACGCTTGACTCTCTGAAACAGATATTAACTGTTTTAGGTACTGAACAAGGGATTATTGAGTATGAATATCAATCGCAGGAAATTATGAGGGGGTATCTAAAAACCATCAATGGAGATAATGCTTCGCGCATTAATACCAAAGAGGTCGACCGTTTAATGCGCAACATGGAAAAGGCAAGTGGTCAGTTGATTGAGGTGGTTCAGATGATTCAGGATGAGGCTCGAACCTACGTTGAGGTTAAGCTTGACTATGAACTGGCTCTCCGTTTTATTAATGCCCACATGACCTATAGCAATATCATTACTTATCCCTATGCGTCTGATAAAAAAAGCTATCCGGTACGTTGGTTGGTGGTTTTGATCGTTTCGTTAGCAACTTTAATTTTTACTTTGCTTATCATATTCCTTATCGAAGGAAAGAGAAGAAATCAGAGCAAACAATTATAATTCAATCGAATTTCTATTTTGAAGGAAAAAGCTAAAATACTTTGGGTGTATTTGTTAGTAGCCTTATTTTTGGTAGCTAATTTTTATCTGGTCCTTGAAAAGGACGTGTACTGGCTTTTTTTATTGCCCTTGGTCCTCATCATGTTGTATTATTATCTGACCTCGTTGGATACAATAATTCTGTTGATCACTTTTTTAACACCTTTGGCAGTCAATATCCGCGACATGGATATGGGGCTTGGGGTATCTTTACCCACTGAACCCATGATGTTTGGTGTATTATTGCTGTTTGTAGCTAACCTTATCTTCGAAAATCGCTACGATCGACGGATTGCTACACACCCAATAAGTTACATTATTTATGCTCAACTATTATGGATGTTATTTACTGCATTCACAAGCGAAATGCCCATTGTTTCGCTAAAATACCTGGTATCGCGACTGTGGTTTGTGGTGCCATTTTATTTTATGGCGTCCATGATTTTTAAAAATATGGCCAATATCCGCAAATTCTTGTGGTTTTACCTCGCAGGTTTAACAATTGTGGTTATCTATACTGTGACCTTACATTCGCAATACGGTTTTGATGAAGATGTGGGACACTGGATTATGTCGCCTTTTTATAACGACCATACGGCCTATGGAGCGGCGTTAGCCATGTACATACCCATTGCTGTTGGTATGGTAGTTTATCCCGGAAAATCAAAAAGATGGAAATTTTTCTCTTCAGTGGTTCTGGCTATTTTACTTGTTGGAGTTGTTTTCTCTTATGGAAGGGCAGCGTGGATTAGCCTTGTTATGGCTTTGGGAGTGCTCGTGGTTGTGCAGTTACGGATAAAGTTTTATGTAATCATGATTACCCTGAGTATATTGCTGGGCTTATTTTTCTCATTCCAACAACAGATTATCGATAAGCTCGAAAAAAACAAACAAGATTCATCTGCCAATTTTGTTGAACATATTCAATCAATTACCAATATTTCATCCGACGCTTCAAACCTGGAGCGAATAAATCGCTGGCAAGCTGCTTTGCGTCTTTTTGACGAAAGACCTGTAGTTGGTTGGGGTCCAGGAACATATCAGTTTGTTTATTCCCCCTTCCAGCGAGCCAAAGAAAAAACCATTATCTCAACCAACCTTGGAGATATGGGTAATGCCCACAGTGAGTATTTGGGTCCTTTGGCCGAAATGGGTGTGCCAGGTATGTTGATCGTATTTCTGTTGGTTATCATGGTTATAGTGATTGGGCTCAGGGTGTATAAAAATGGTAGCAAGGAGGTGCGGTATGTCAGTATGATGACCCTATTGGGTTTGATTACTTACTTCACTCATGGGGTATTAAATAATTTCCTCGATACGGATAAACTCTCTGTACCTTTTTGGGGATTTATTGCCATTCTTGTGGCATTGGATACTTATCACCTAAACGAAACAAGTAAGACCTCAGAGCCGTCACTTACCAAATAAAAAAGCCGATTCACTAGCAGTAAATCGGCTTTATGAAATAGTTTTACGTTTTAACGTATTTTCTTTAGCAGCTCAGGAAGTTGCCTTACAGAAGCGAGCTCTTTCCAATATTGACGAACTTCAATAGCAGGTGATCCCATATAGACTTTTCCACCCTCGAGTGATTTGTCAACAGCAGAGGTTGCAAGAATGATCGATTTGCTTCCGATAACAATATCTTTGTTTATGGCCACTCGCGCCCAAATAAGTACGTCATCTTCAATTACGGTCACACCGGCAATTGCAGCAAAAGCACCAATCAAACAATTTTTTCCGATAATGGTATCATGACCGACCTGACATTGATTGTCCATTTTTGTGCCAAATCCAATGGTGGTGTCACCTGTAACACCTTTGTCGATGGTGCAAGAAGCACCAATCTCAACGTTATCTTCTAAAATTACTCGACCACCCGATTCAAATTTGACATAACCTTGAGGTCGACGCTGAAAGTAATATCCATCACCTCCAATAACTGAGTTGGCTTGGATAATAACATTGTCACCTAATACTGAATGATCATAAATGGTGACATTGGGATGGATGATACAATTTTTACCTATGGTTACATGATTTCCAACAAATGCACCTGGTTGAATAACCGATCCCTCTCCAATACTTGCGCTTTCACTTACCATGGCATTGCTCGCCACAAATGGTCTGAAGTGTAAAATAAGTTTTATAAAGGCATCAAAAGGTGTAGAATGAAAAATCAAACTTTTGTTCTCCGGCGCTTCAACTTCTTTGTTGATGATGATGACTGAAGCCGCTGATTTAAGTACTTTGTCGTAGTATTTTGGATGATCCACAAAAGTAACATCATCTGTTCTTACAACATGTAATTCATTTAACCCAAAGGTTATTTGATCGGGATTACCGATAACTTTTCCATTAATAATGGAAGCAACCTCAGCTACAGTGAGGGGTTTTGGAAAGTTCATGGTTGTGCTCTATTCTTTAACGCGTTCTGAATATTCTCCGGTACGAGTGTCTACTTTTACCTTATCACCTTCATTAATAAATAAAGGGACTTTAATGGTAGCTCCTGTTTCAATGGTAGCATCCTTAAAGGTATTTGTGGCTGTATTGCCTCTTTCGCCAGGTTCTGTGTAGGTGATTTCTAATACTACGTAAGTAGGCATTTCGCAAATCAGGGGAGTTTCGTTTTCAGCGTGATATGAAATAGTTACCTCCTGGCCTTCTTTGAGGAGGTCAGGAGCAGGTACCATGGCTTTATCAATAAAGGTTTGCTCAAAGGTTTCACTATTCATGAAGTGATAGGTGTCACCTTCATTGTACAGGTATTGAAAAGGTCTTTTTTCAACCCGTTGGATATTGATTTTAACCCCTGATGTAAATGTGTTTGGGATTACTTTACCCGTGACAATATTTTTTAATTTGGTACGAACAAAAGCGGGGCCTTTTCCTGGTTTTACATGTTGAAATTCTGAAATAGCCCATAGTTCGCCGTTATATTCAATAATAAGGCCGTTTCTGAAATCTGCGGTTGTTGCCATTTGAAATATTTTTTACAATAATAATTATGTTGTTTTTAAATGCGATCTTTCATACTGGTGTAGCCTCTCATCACACCACGTTGTGAGTTGGCAATGAAACTTAATATTTCATCTCTGTCGTCAGTAGCAGGAACATTCGCCTCTATATAGTTGATGGCCTGGGTAATGTTATTTCCTTTTAAGAAAATGATGCGGTAAATATCCTGAATGGCATTGATGCGATCGTTAGAATATCCTCTGCGACGTAGTCCAATGGAATTAACACCTGCATACGACAAGGGTTCGCGACCTGCTTTGGTGAATGGAGGCACATCTTTCCTGGCTAAACCACCACCTGAAATCATGGCATGTTTACCAACATGAACAAACTGGTGAACAGCTGCTAAACCGCCAATTATTGCCCAATCATCAATGGTAATATGGCCTGCCAAAGTACAAGCGTTGGCCAGAATTACATTGTCGCCCAATATACAATCATGTGCAACATGTACATAGGCCATAAGTAAACAATTATCACCGATAACAGTTTCCATATTTGCCTTGGTGCCGCGGTTGATGGTTACGAACTCCCTGATGGTCACGTTATCACCAATTTTAACTGTGGTTTCTTCACCAGCATATTTTAAATCCTGGGGAATAGCGGAGATTACTGCTCCGGGAAAAATTCGGCAATTTTTACCAATACGAGCGCCTTCCATAATGGTTACGTTGGAACCTATCCAAGTACCTTCTTTGATGATGACGTTTTTTTCAATATTTACAAATGGCTCGATTACAACATTTGGAGCAATTTTAGCCTGTGGGTGAACGTATGCTAGTGGTTGATTCATGTCGATAGTATCTATTTTTGCTTATTCTTGGTAATTTGAGCCATCAATTCGGCCTCCATAACAACTTTGTTTCCTACAAAGGCGATGCCTCTCATGCTGCAGATACCTCTTTTAATGGGACCGGCCAATTCAATTGAAAATACCAGCACATCTCCGGGGACAACTTTTGCTCTGAATCTGACCCTGTCAATTTTCAGAAAATATGTCGAATATAAATGGGGCTCCTCAACGGTGTTGAGTACGAAAATCCCTCCAGCCTGGGCCATAGCTTCTACCATAATTACTCCCGGCATCAATGGTTCATCAGGAAAGTGACCCTGAAAAAAGGGTTCATCCATGGTCACGTTTTTCAATGCAACAATGTGATCCTCGCTCATTTCCAGAACTTTATCAACAAATAAAAAAGGTGAGCGGTGAGGCAAAATGGCCTTAATCTGGTTGACATCGTAAATGGGGTCAGCGTAGATGTCGAATGGGGGTTTTTTGATCATAAACCTATACTTTTAGCGTATCCTTAATGATTTTAGCGAATTCGGTATTTGTTTGGTGCCCGGGTCGTTGAGCGGTAATCTTTCCTTTGATTGGTCGGCCAAGTAAGGTAAGATCGCCAATTACATCCAATAACTTATGTCGGGCGGGTTCGTTTTCGAAATGAAGTTGTAAGGTGTTCAGAATACCATTGTCTTTTACGGTTACGGTTGGTTTGTTAAAAACTTTCGCCAACCGATCCAATTCTTGCTGATCAACTTTTCTGTTAATAAACACAATGGCATTGCTTAAGTCACCACCTTTTATCAAATTGTTGTGAAGTAGAAATTCTAATTCATGCAAAAAAACAAAGGTTCTGCAAGGGGCGATTTCAGCTTCAAAATCACTTAACTGGTTTAGTTGGGCTGATTGAGCTCCAAGTACTTCTGTTTCATAATCAATGAGCACTTCGACCGAAAATGATTCGGCGGGCTCTATCATGATTTTAATTTTCTTTTCTGGAATTTCGTGGACAATGGTTTGGGTGATCTCAAGATAATTCCGGGGTTCATCCAATTTTTTTGTTCCAACTTTTTTAAGTGCATCAACAAATATTTTTGATGAGCCATCCATGATTGGAATTTCTTCCACATCGAGGTCGATAAGTACATTGTCGATGCCTAATCCGGTAAGTGCAGCCAATACGTGTTCAATGGTATAAATAAATACGCCATCGTATCCAAGAGTGGTACCGCGGGCAGTACTCACTACACGATCCACATGTGCGTCAATAACAGGGCTGTTTTCCAGATCTATTCTTCTGAATTTTATTCCATGATTGGCCTCAGCCGGATGAAACATCAGTGTTCCGGTTTTTCCTGTGTGCAATCCGTTTCCTTCAACCGAAATAGGCTGATTTATAGTTTTTTGTCGTTCTGTCATCTACTGATTTGGGGTTTATTGTAAATCCAGAATTTTTGCAAAAGTAAGCAAATTTATTTAACGATTTACATATTAATGACTTGGCACAAACGTGAGGCTTTAGCCATTGAAATGATTGTGAATATTGCCGTTGGATACAGACGAGTATAGGGCTATTCTCTTTCTAGTTGATTGACTCTTTTAACCAGACTGTCGAGGCGTTTAAAATGTACAAACGACCTTTGATATTCCCTGATATTGAAAGCAGGACTTCCTTCTACAACGGCTCCAACTTCGGTAATGCTTTTGCTAATTCCTGATTGGGCAGCAATCATTACTTTGTCGGCAATTTTCAAATGACCAACAATACCTACCTGTCCTCCAATCATGCAATTTTTACCTATTCGGGTCGATCCTGAAATGCCGGTTTGTGCTGCAATTACGGTATTCTCTCCAATTTCAACGTTATGTGCAATTTGAATGAGGTTATCGATTTTTGCTCCTTTGCGGATAATGGTCGAACCCATAGTGGCTCTGTCGATGGTGGTATTGGCTCCAATTTCCACCTGATCTTCAATGATTACGTTGCCAATTTGAGGTACTTTTCGGTAATCTTCACCTTCTTGTGGCGCAAATCCAAAGCCATCAGCTCCAACAACTACACCGGCATGAAGGGTGCATAAATTTCCGATGACACAGTCGTCATAAACGCTTGCTCCACTGTTAATTACGGTTTCATTACCAATCCTGCAGTTATATCCAATAGTTGCTTGAGGGAAAATCTGGCAATTGTCACCAACTATTGTATCATCGCCAATGGAGGCAAATTCACCAATATAAACGTCTTTTCCGATGGTTGCAGAGGGTGATATATATGCTTGTGGCGAAATACCACTTCTTTTTCCTTTGCTCTCCTGGTACATAGCAAGCAAGTCAGCAAATGAGGCATAAGCATTTTTTACACGAATCAAAGTGGTTGTAATAGGGTGTTCAGCAACAAAATCCTGATTAACTATTACTATCGAAGCTTTTGTTTTATATAGGAAGGGCGTGTATTTAGGATTGGCCAAAAAACTCAATGTGCCGGGTGTTCCTTCTTCTATTTTTGATAGGTTACTGACCTCCACATCAGGATTTCCGTAGATAGTACCTCCCAGAGCCTCAGCTATTTGTGTTGCGGTAAACTTCATGTCATTTTTTTTGCAAGATAGTAAGAATTTTTATTTGCTTTCAGCGATGTTTTTTTTGACTTAAAAGGTTGTTTAAATTCCTTAAACAGGTTTGTTTGGTCGGTATGCTATTCTTCCAATGACAGCTTAAGTTGTATTTCGCTCCTGAAAGTTTTTCGATGATGATTGGTAAGGCCAAACTCCCTGATGGCCAGTTTATGTTCCATGGTTGGATATCCTTTGTTTTTATTCCATTTGTAGTTTGGAAATTCCAAATGCAGGCTCATCATGCACTCATCCCGGTAGGTTTTAGCCAAAATGGATGCTGCTGCTATAGATAAAAATCGTCCGTCTCCTTTGATCATGCAGTGATGTGGAATGTTTTGATAAGCTTTGAACCGATTTCCATCAATCAGTAATAATTCGGGCTTGGTTTTTAATTGGTCGATGGCACGGTGCATGGCCAAAAAACTGGCATTGAGAATGTTGATTTGATCAATTTCCGCAGGGGAGCAGGTGGCGACTGCAAAAAACAGGGCGTCGTTCTCGATTTCTAGGCGAAGTTGATCCCGTTTCCGCATAGTGAGTTTTTTTGAATCGTTCAACAGTTCGTGATGGTAGTCAGGTGGAAGGATAACAGCGGCGGCATAAACTGGCCCGGCTAAACAGCCACGACCTGCTTCATCGCATCCTGCTTCAATCATTTTTTTCGTATACGAACTAAGTAACATTTAAAAATTCGATAAGGTGAATAACGATGGCTGCGACGATAATCACCACAAGACCTCTGTTAATCCACTTGTTTTTTCTAAGCTTTGGAGCCAAATTCGAACTCATCATGGCCATGGGTATGGCCACCAGCATAAATACCGACATGCTTTTGTCGAATATTAGGGTGATGACCACAATAAATAGAAAAAGAAAAACCAATACCAGGAGGTTTCGCCTGAGATTGATACTTTTTTCAGTAAGCGAGTATAGTACGTTTAATGATATGGCTAACCCCGTTATTAGTAACAATACAAATACGATAGTTTCATGAAGCGACCAAATCGGAAAAGAAAAATCAGGGATTAATGCTGATTTTAAATGCTCAACGCCCGTATGGAATTGATCGTTTAGGAAAAACCAGGTCAGCAAAAAAACAAAAGGAGCAACAAGTCCCATTATGCTTGACACAAATGCTCTCCAGTTATTGTCGCGATGAAGTAGAATAGAAATCCAAATAACCAAAAATATATAAACCAATGGATGATAGATAAGCGAACTTATCCCCAGAAAAAAACCTGCATTAAACGCGTTTTTTATGCTGTTCTCCCTTTCATGAAGGGTGAGCGAATAGTAGATAACGATCATCAGTAATAAACTGATAACAATATAAATATTACTGGAAAAGTAGTAAAAGAGGTTCGCGGTGATGACAATATAAAAAAAAGCAGGAGTCAAGCTAATCAATCCCGTTAAGTGTTGTTTAACGGCAGTCAAATTTAAAAACAGGACGGAAAAAATATAAGCTATAAAACTGATTATAAGACCTGACATAGGGAAAGTATTCGATAGCGAAGCCAGTCCAGGTAGGAGAGAAGTGTTCTGATCTGGGGTAGTTATTGGACTTAAAAAAGAAGGAATCCAACAAATCACGACAAATAATAACAACCCTACATAGCGCGAAAAAACTCCGGTACTAAAATACTTAATCATCATTTTGGGTGTTATCTCGTTCCCAAATCAAAGCCAATGTCGTTGCGGAAATACCTGCCTTCGAAGTGAATGTTGTTGGCGTTGGAGTATGCATTTTGTAATGCTTCGTTTTGGGAATATCCATAAGAAGTTACCGCTAGAACCCGGCCTCCGTTTGTCTTGATGGCGTTACTTTGGATATCCTTCGACGTTCCTGCATGAAACAAAATGCAGTTGTTGATATTCTCTGTTCCTGTGATAACTTTTCCTTTTTCGTAGCTTTCAGGATAACCCCCAGACACAAGAAATACAGTAGCAGTACATCTTTCATCGAGAACTATTTTGTGCTTTCCTAGTGTATTAGTGCCTGTTGCCACAAGCAATTCCAAAAAGTCGGATTGAATTCTGGGTATAACCGATTCGGTTTCGGGATCGCCCATTCTACAGTTATATTCAATAACTTTAGGCTGTCCGTTTTCTTGAATTAAACCAAAGAAAATAAATCCCTTGTAGGGAATCCCTTCTTTTTGAAGCCCTTGAATGGTAGGGGCAATAACCTGTTTGTTAACATTTTGCATGAAGTCTGCAGTGGCAAAAGGGACAGGTGATACTGATCCCATTCCGCCAGTGTTTAATCCGGTATCACCTTCTCCAATTCTTTTGTAATCTTTGGCAACAGGCAATACCACATAGTCAGATCCATCAGTAAGCACAAATACGGAACACTCGATACCTGTTAGAAACTCTTCAATGACCACTTTTTTCGATGCATCTCCAAATTTTGCATCCGAAATCATCGCTTCCAACTCTGATTTTGCTTTTTCTAAATCAGGTAAAATTAACACGCCTTTTCCTTGTGCAAGTCCATCCGCTTTAAGCACATACGGAGGCTTGAGGCTTTCCAAAAACGCAAAGCCGTCTGATAGGTTGTTTTCGGTTACCGTGAAAAATGCCGCAGTTGGAATTTGATGCCGGATCATAAATTCCTTGGCGAAATCTTTGCTTCCCTCCAGCATAGCGCCAGCCTTTGTAGGTCCTATAACCGGAATGTTCCGTAAGATCTTATCCTCTAAAAAGAAGTCATGAATGCCATTTACAAGAGGATCTTCGGGACCCACTACCACCAAATGAATGTCATTTTCAATTACTGCAGTTTTGATGTGGTTAAAATCGTTAACATCAATGGGTAGATTGGTGCCTACATTTCGTGTTCCGGCATTACCCGGAGCAATGAAAATTTTCTCTGATAGTTTGCTTTGTGCAATCTTCCATGCGATAGCATGTTCTCTTCCTCCGCTTCCAAGTATTAAGGTATTCATATTAGTAGGTAGTTTTCTTAATGCAGTTTATTATTATCTGTTCCGGCAATCATTTTTTCAAAACTCTGCCAAAGTTCTGTGGCGGTGCGATCCCATGAAAATTGTTCTTTTCTTATTTTACCCCGTTGCACCAATTGATCTACCACTGATTGATCAAAGGTAATGGTTTCCATGGCATGTGCAATTTCTGAAATGTTAAGGGGGTTAACCAATAGTGCTGCGTCTCCGGCAATTTCAGGCATGGCGGTTGTGTTGGCTGCAATAACAGGTATTTCGGCATAAAATGCCTCTACGATCGGAATACCAAAACCTTCGAACAACGAAACATATGCCAACGCTTGGGCTGATCCCATCACATCCACAAGTGTGTCAGGTTCAAGTCGTCCTGTAAAAACTACCTGCCTTTTGTGTTTCATTTTCTCATAGGCTACCCTGATGTCATCAGTCCAGTACATTTTTTCGCCTACCACCACCAATTTTGTTGATACTTCAGGATGGCTATTTTTAAAAAAATCGAAAGCCTTAAACAGATTGGCCAGGTTTTTACGTGGATTCAGCGCTCCGATAAAAAGGAAGTATTCATCACCTTGAGTAATTTTGTTTTTGGTGCTGATTTTAGTCACTTCATCAACAGGACGGTATTGTTGATTGGCTCCATTATAAACCACGTCAATTTTTTTTGGGTCGATGCCATATTGTTTAATAATGTCAGATTTTGAAAAGGCTGAAACGGTGGCAATACGATCAGCTCTTCGTGCAAACCGAGGCGTAAAGTATCGATAATGCCATCGGGCAAACCGTGGAATTAGTTCAGGGAAATGCTCAAAATTCAAATCATGAATGACCAATAAGCTGGGGATCTTGGTATTTATCGACAAATACGCATCCGGAGAAATGAATGCGTCAGCTTTTATTTTCCTGAGAAGGCGTGGAAGAGTTAGTTCGAACCACCACATAAACAAAACCGGGTGACGTGCTGGCGGCCCAACTACGATTGGAGTCACATTTTTTTCAAAAACAAACT
The DNA here is from genome assembly GCA_041582875.1 of Bacteroidales bacterium. Taxonomy (GTDB): domain Bacteria; phylum Bacteroidota; class Bacteroidia; order Bacteroidales; family F082; genus UBA6244. The sequence continues at coordinate 31,197 of JBFHGX010000032.1, forward strand.
GTTCGTCGTAGGGTCGATCGAAAATGAAGTAGAAATCATGTTCGGGATGAGCAAGTACAATTCTTCGTAACGATTCAAAAGTGAACCATCCAATCCCCTCAAGGCGGTTTTTTAAAAGAAGTCGGGTATTTATAGCAATCCTCAAAATATGTTGTTTAGCCAATCAGGCTGCAAATATCCAAAAAAAACCTTAGAACCAATGAGCTATCTTTTTTAATAACCAACCGGTGATGAGTCCGCATAAAATGCCGAGCAGTGCTCCGCCCAGTAAATCAAATGGATAATGAACTCCCAAATAGGCCCTGCTGTACATGACCATTAGTGCGTATAAAATAAGAATGGTGCTTAGCCACTTGGGCATGGGTTTGTAGGTGAAAAATAAGAAGGTAATCAAACCAACACTGTTTGCAGCATGTGAAGAAACAAATCCGTATTGCCCTCCGCAACCTGTAATGGCCCTGATTAACTCCTGAAGTTCCGGATTGTAACAGGGGCGTAGCCGCAAAAAAACTTCTTTAAACAAATGGACTGAAAGTTGATCAGTGAGCACTAGTGTGGATGCTATGGCAAATAAAATGGCAATTGAAAATTGCCTATACCTCTTGATAATCAGATAGAGGAGTACCAAATAGAGCGGTA
>JBFHGX010000033.1:0-31736 GCA_041582875.1 Bacteroidales bacterium
GGGAAATGTTTTTGAGGGATAAGAAGGAATGATGTTGGCATGAACTCCAACTTGGGCAAGAGAATCCAGTGTAGGAGTGCTAGCTTGCAGTGGGTAATCCCAACGAAATCCGTCAAGTGAAAGGACGATGAGGTAGGGTTGATTGTTTTTTGGGGGGTCTTTATAATTACAACTTATTGATAAAAGGAGTAAAGCGAATACGATCACCATATATGCTACTGATCTATTTCTCATATTAGTTGTTCGAATAGGTTTAATTATTAGAAAGGACTAAGGTAAAAAAAAAGCCTTTCGACTCGGTCGAAAGGCTTTTAATAAGATGTTAGTTTTTAATGAAAACTTAATTTTACACCTACATTGAATACCCTAGGCATTCCAAGGTAAACTTCAGCTGAGTTAGCTGTGTGAGAAAGATTATTATCATATCCTCTATATCCATTATAAGCGCTATTATCAACTGCATCCTGGATATAAAATGTATCGAAAAGGTTAAATACATGAGCGAAAACATCAACTCCGACACGACCTTTTATTGGAAGTGCGTAATTGATGTTCATGTCGAATACTGAATAAGAAGGAGTTTTCCAGCTTTGTACTCTGTCATTTTCGTCATCCCTGTCAACAGGATTAAAGTCAGCATAATGATTAGCATTATAACGCCATATTAATTGGAAGTTGAGTCCTTTAACGGGATATATGTTTGCCCATAAAGCAACCTGAGTTTGTGGCGCATCACCTACTTTAAGGTCTTTTGCATAAACATTAACGGTGTCTAAAATAACGCCACCTTCATTTTGGATTTCAGCATTTACATCATTTAAATAGTTCCAGTTACCTATTGATGCGATACCACCTACTCCAATAATTTTTGCTATACGATAGTTTGCCTCCAATTCAAGACCCATGTGTCTTTGGTCGAGACCTTTAATAAAAGCAATTCCATCTTCATCCTGGGTAAGTTGAATCCATTTGGTTACAATTCTGTCATTCCATGTTGTGTAGTAGAAGTTACCTTTAATATCAAGTTTGTTGTCAAATGAATTGAAAATAACCCCGGCCTCGTAAGAAATGAATTTTTCATTTTGAGGATCTTTGGCGACTATACCATTGGCATCATTGATAACTTCGTCGAAAATGGGAACTTTACTTACATAACCAAAGTTAACGAAACCACTAAACGACTCGTTGAAGTTATAGTTTAACCCGCCTTTAAATTGGTAACCTGCAATCCACTCAGTATTTGATTTAAGCTCACCGCTACTTATATCTGGAGTGCTGTCATTAATCATTTCTGCAGTTTTAAAATGATTTACGTAAGAATATTTAATCATCGAGTAACCTGCAGTACCATAGGCTGATAAAGTTCCATTGGTGTATTCACCTTGCACATAACCTCCAAACCAGTCGACAGTATTTGTGTTGAAATATGCTACTTTGTCACCAAGTTTTCTGTTAACTTCATCACCAACCCAAAAGTCACTAGAGGGTTTATAATCATTGTATTTATCAACATCAGTAAAGGTAGTTAAACCTAACATGTCTCGTAACTCGCGGAAATGGTCAATTTTGGCAGTTCTCCAGTCAAGTCCAACTTGTCCTTTGAATGTTTCTGAGAAGTTAATTTTAACTTTTGCTAACGCTCCAATTGTCGATTGGTTGTTTACTGAGTTTCGAAGTGCTCCTTGATTTCCGGGAGTAGCATAGGTAGGATCTTGATTTTTTGCTATTGTAGCATCCCAATCAACTATCCTTGTTGGTTCAGAATCATAATCGTACTGAATTTTTCCGTATGTGCCAGATCCGCCACCTTTACCACCAGACCAGTATACAGTGGTAAAAGAAGTAACTTTATCTCCCCATTGAGCAAACCAGTTTAAATTTGCCAGTGGTTTATGGAAATAATTTTCGCGTTCATTGATAAAACCATTGTTATATCTGCTATGGGTTTTTCCATTAAAATATTGATCTCCGGAATATGAACTATTAACATTGTTCCAGTTTTCGTTATATAATCTTCCGTTTGGAGAAACAGGTGTAGTTAATTTGTTTGCATAGTATGCAACAGCGCTATCGGCACCAATCTCTTTGGCATAATCAGTGTCGTACATAGAAACGTTTTGCTTGTAGAGGTTTTGTCCATGTTTTTGAGGAGCACCCATAATGTAGGCTTCCAGTCTGTGGTTCTTGCTAACCTGATAACTTAATCCCATATAGTATGCCCATGCATCAGTCCAGGTTTTATCAATTACACCTTCGCCAACTTTACGCACAGCGGAAACACTTGCAGCAAATTTATTGTTGATAAGTCCGGTATGAGCACTAATTGTAGTTTTCATAAAGTTACCTGAACCATATTCGAATTTACCACTGGCACCAGCTTCCATTTCAGCAGGTGAGGTAACAATATTCATGGTACCACCAACTGATGGAGTAGCAAGGTTGATGGCGCTTAATCCACGTTGCATTTGAATGGAAGAAGTAGCGTCGGAGATACCATCCCAGTTTGACCAGTATACCCAACCATTTTCCATGTCGTTTACAGGAACACCATTGATCATAATAGCTACGTTACGCTGATTAAAACCACGTACATTAATACGTGCATCACCAGCTCCACCACCTTGGGGAGTAGCATAAACAGACGGTGTATTGTTCATGATCATGGGTAGGTCACGTCCACCTAGCTGTTGCTCAATTTCAGCTTTTGGTACATTTGATAAGGCAACAGGAGTTTCCCTTTCCTTGGCTCGGTCGGCCATAATATTTACACCGTCCAATGCAAATGAAGTGGGGGTTAATTTAATCTTACCCATATTAAGGGTTTGTTTATCGGATAAGGTTACCGGAAATTCTTGTGGCTCATATCCTACATAGCTCACATCAATGGTGTATGAACCAGCATCTAAATTTAGGCTAAACGTTCCGTTAACGTCCGTAACAGTTCCTGTGGTGGTTCCTTTAAGTACAATGGTTGCCCCAATAAGTGACTCATTGTAACTGGCATCCACCACTTTACCTGTTATTGTGCCTTGTGCAAATGAAGCTCCGGCCAATAAAAAGGTAAACAACATGGTAAAAAGTAAATTTTTTCTTTTCATAAGGAATAAGTTTTTTGGTTTATCTATGAATTTTTAAAAAATTATTTGATGTAAAAATATCTATTCTCATTAAAGGCACCATTAAGCCATTATTAATAATTATTAACATTTCGGCCCAATTTTGTTTATTATGTATTCAAAAGCCTTTTAAATCACCCATTTTCAGTATTATACAATATTGTGGTTGTTGATAAGTTTTTTATTGCTTAAGCAACCGTTTAAAAACTAGAGGTTTATTATTAACTTCACGTCAAATGTTCTGCCAAATGACCAAAATCCAGACATGGTTTGCAAATCATGATTGCTTCCGTCTTCTGCATACACCACATGGATGTTGTTGAGTGCATTGTAAACGTTAATCTGGAGCAAGCAGGGGATGTTGAATATACGGGGTTGGAAACCTGCGTAAAGATTGATTGTTTGAAAAGCCGGAACCTTGTATGGCTGAACTCTGTCGTTTGGATTGGTTCGATTCACTGGATCAAACGAAGCAAAAAATTGATTGTAGTAAATCCATTCCATTTTGAAGTCGATGGTTTTAAGTAAGGTTACTTTGTATTGAGCCCCAAGTTGTTGTTGTGCAGTTCCTCCAACTTTGAGACCTTTGGCCATGACCATGATGGTGTCGATCACTACATTGTCGTTGTTTAAAAGGGTGGCCCGGATATCATTCTTCCAGGTGTAGTCACCCAGCGAGGCAATAATTCCGGCACTCATCCGGTGATTGAAATGTAAATTGATTGTTGATTCAATTCCTTGATGAACAGCGTGTAATCCATTAACCATCGCTCTTGTTTGGGTGTTGTCTTCAAGCTGGATGTATTCGTTCGAAAGCATGCTCACATTTCCCCAATCAGTATAATAGGCGCTTATTTCTGCGGTTATTCGCTGATTTCGAAAACGATATCCGAGTTCTATTGTGGTAATGTTTTCATTTTTGATATCATTTACAGGAACGTTGGTGTAGTTACCAAATACATACTTGTAATAAGGTGCGCGTGAAATGTAGGCTCCATTGCCAAAGACCTCGTGCTGACCCGAAATGGAGTAGGAGATTCCGCCTCGCAAATCAAATCCGGGTTTTATAACGGCTTCACTTCGTTGATTCTCGACGTAGTTGTATCTGTCAATGCGTTGATACACGTTGTTGTTCCCTCCAATGGAAAAGTATGCGTTTGTTTGTCCATTATTGTATATCGCCTGTGCATATGCACTTGCAAAATTAACAATGCTCGAATTGTTTACTTTAATTACATCACCCACGTAACAAAGTTGATTTCTGCCGGCTACACCATCAACGGCCCATCCGAAATCATCGATAAATACTTTTCCTCCCATTAAATCCGTAATTTTTTCTTTTACCGTAGAATGGAAATAGCGGTAATGAATACCCGCGGTAAAACTCAGTTTGTCGTTGATCTGATGTCGTAGGGTTGACATTACCCCTGATTGCACATGACTGGCCAGGTAATTGGTGCCTACATTCAGCGAATAGTTTGAAATGGTGTCACCATTTTCCAATATGTAACTTCCCGGATTACCAGCATTGTTATCGTAGATCGAGGGCCAATCGATTTGTCCTGAATTATTGCGGAATTCGAAGATTGAAGGGGCATAGTTGAAGCTTTCTGACCATTTTCCGCCTCCATAGCCTGCCGAAATATAAATAGCGTTTGCCCAGATGGTTTTACTGTTCACAGTATAATTGTGGTTGATGCTCAAAAAAGGTTTGTGATAAAAGTTCTGTGAGGCGTTTTTTATTTGTCCATTGAGCCCTCCCCAATCTTTATTGTATAAATTACCATAATAGTCGTGTTCGTCGTTGGATAGTGTGAAATTACGCTGATCGTGTGAATCTGGTGTGCCAAGCAGGGTGATGGAGATCTTGCTTTTGCTCGAGATTTGTTTGTTAAGTGCCAAAAAATACGACCATGAGTCAACACTCGTGGCATCGATATAGCCCGATCCCCAGAGATGCGATCCATGAAAAGCTACATTCCAACCATTCTCCATTAATCCAGAATTAACAGCAAAGGACATTTCTTGATTTCCATAGGAAGTTACTTGGTAGCTCAGTCGATAGTCGGGAGTTTCTTCAGGTGCAGTGGTAACAATGTTCACGCTACCTCCCACCGAATTAATGGCTGCATTTGATACACCGGGTCCTTTCTGAATTTGAATCTCCGCCATGGCGTTACTCAATCCCAACCAGTTATTCCAGTACATAAGTCCGTTTTCAACACTTCCAATGGGAATACCATTGAGCAGAATACCAATGTTTTCTTGGTTAAATCCGCGAATGCTCAATTGTGCATCGCCACTTCCTCCGCCTGTTCGTGAACTATAAACACCCGGAATATTGTTCATTATTAAGGGTAGTGGTTGCTGCCCCAATTGGGATTGTAGTTCTTTTGATGAAATGGTTGAAATGGTTATCGGTGCATTGGTTTCTGTAACCAGCCCTCCTGTAATGGTAATTTCATCTAGTTTAACTGGAAGTTGCGATAACGACAGGTTGCCAAGGTTTTTCGACTCCGATACATTTGCAAGGCTAATTTCCAGGTCTTTATATCCCACATGATGCAGTAGGAGCGTTACTCGTGAAAAATCTGTGGTAAGGGAAAATTTCCCTGTTGGATCTGTGGTTGTTACCAGATTGCTTCCCTTTATGGAGGCTTGTGCATTAGCGATAGGAGCACCTGATTCAATATCTAAAACAAATCCTGAAATTTGATGTTGACCAATTAGCACAACACCGGAAAACAATAGCATTAAGCAAATACCAATCTTTTTCATTACTTTTTCGTTTAATTGAAACCATAAAAAAACCCTGACATGAATTCAGGGCAGACTGGTAATACGATTTAAATACCGCACAGGGCTTTGAAAAGCCAACGGGTCAGATACGATCCTTTGGAGGATCGTCAAAATAATTTAAATCAACAACTATTCTTCCATCCAGACTTTACTGTCGGCCCTGGAATTTCACCAGATCAGTCCCAAAATAATTTCGGGAGTCGCGGACTGTCACCGCCGGTCGGGAATTTCACCCTGCCCTGAATACATTGTCGGTTGCAAAAGTATCTTGTTTTAGCTTCGTACAAACATAGGGGCATAAAAAAAAGCACGTGCTGCCTTATTTTAGAAAGGCTACAAATAACACGTGCTTAATAGAGGGGTCGTCCCCTTAATTGTGAATGAAATCCAGTGCCGAAAGTGCTGCAATTGTACCATCAGCCACAGCCGTGGTTATTTGACGGTAACGCTTTGCTCTGTTATCTCCGGCCACAAAAACTCCTGGCAAGTTGGTTTTCATGAGTTCGTCAGCTTCAACTTCATTCCACTTATTCAGCTTTAGCGGGCTGTTGTGAAACATATCTGTATTGGCTTCGTAACCTATGAAAATAAAAACTCCATCAATGGGTTTATGAAACTCTTTACCTGTTTTTAGGTTTTGGTAACGAATCGATTGCAGTTTTTCGTCTCCAATAAATTCTGTTATTTTAGATTCGAGAATGATATCAATCTTAGGGTGATTTTTAGCTTCTTCGATGGCATGTTCGAATCCTTGAAAATGATCGAACTGATGAATGATGGTCACCTTGGAAGCATATTTGGTTAGCGAGACAGCTTCCTCTAAGGCGGAATTTCCCCCTCCAACAACAAAAATCTCTTTGTCTTGAAAAAAATCTCCATCACAGGTAGCGCAGTACGAAATTCCCTTTCCTTTCAATTCAGCTTCGCCCTGAACATTTAAAGTGCGTGAGCGTCCGCCAGTAGCAATAATAAGTGATTTTGCACTATAGCTGATTTTATCATTTACCACCACCGTTTTGTTTTCACTTTCTAAATCAATGCTGGTAATTGATATGTTTGATTTGATTTCGCAACCAAATGATTTGGCTTGTTTGCGCATTATAGAAGCCAGTTGGTAACCCGATGTGGATTCAACTCCCGGATAATTGGCTACTTCATGCGTAAGAACAAGTTGACCTCCAATGGTTCCTGTATCGAGAATGACGGCTTTTGCTTTGGCTCTTGACAAGTATAATCCAGCAGTGAGTCCTGCAGCACCTCCTCCAATAATAATTGTGTCAACTATTTTTTCTTCCATGATTCAATTGATGTAGGTTTTGATCTGTGGGGTTACCCATTATTTCGAAAATTCTCTGTCGAGGATAGTGGTTACCTGATCGCGGTTTTGAATACTACTGGTTGCTGCCACCAATTCACCACCTTTATAATATACTACAAAAGGCAATCCCATAAAGCTCCTACAAGCTGGATGATTGCGGATAACTGCTGCCTCAGGACTGTCGAACATCATATCTCGAAATTCAACATGTGTGTATTCATCCTGTAATTCTTCCATGATGTCATATACAGGTAAACACATGGGGCCCATTCGGCCACAGCAAATCATTACATTTTGATTGTTTTTTAATACTTCAGCGTGTTCTGCGGCAGTAGCCACATGTTTTAAATTTGTTGGTAAGACCATTTTTCGTTTTTTTTAATGAATATTTATTTGAACAATTCATTATCATAAAACGTGCCAAACAGTGATATCAATGCGATATAGTCAATGAAAATAATTTTGCGGAGATATGAGAAAATAATTACACCAATCGTTTAATCAGTCTGAGTTTATGCGTGTATTTTTTAAGGTCCGAATTGTAAATGCCTTGATGATCAAGGGTGTCGATGCGAACTTTGCCACTGGCATGAATGATATTATTGACAGACAATGCGATTCCCACGTGAATGATTTTTTCTTCTTGATTATCGAAAAAGGCTAAGTCTCCAGGTTTTATTTCATGGGTAAAGTCGATAAGATCACCTTTGAGTGACTGGTCGGCAGCGTCACGTGGCAGATTTATGCCATTAAGTAAAAATGCCATTTGTACCAATCCGGAACAATCGATTCCCCAAACCGATCGTCCTCCCCACAAATAGGGCGCATGTAAATACTCCAACGCAGCGTCTACGATCTGCTTTCCATGGGGATGATTTGGTATATTGAAAGTTTTTCCGGAAAAAAAGTAATCTTCTTCAAAATTGTTGAAAATATGATCCTTATATCGAAATAGCCTACTTCCCATGGTAAGGTAGATTGGTTGTTGGTTTCTGTCTGTTTGAGCCATTGACATGATAGACTGTGTAACAACTTGATTGATTTCGGTTAAATGATCGAATTCTACTTTGTTTAGTGGCTTAATTTGTTTTTCGTCCAACCAACCTTCATACTGATCGTGCATGCTTTCGACGAGTAACCAGTCGTTGAGTTTGCTTTTTACAAGGATTAGTTCGCCGAAAATCAATTGATTTGTCATTTCGGAAGTGTCAGCCGGTTGTTTACGGACCGGAACAAGACTTTGATTAATGATGCCAAAAAATTCCATAAAATATAATTTAATCCTGCGTCAACCTTTTAATTAATTTTGCAGCGATAAAGTAAAACCAAATGAACTCATTTTTCTCCAAGTTACAACATAATTACTACGAAATTTTTAAAATTGTATTGTTTATAGTGGCTGCTGCCATTGTGGCATGGATTAGTCCGAACGAAAGTATTTTTAAATATGAATTTCAAGTAGGTAAGCCATGGAATCACAACGATTTAATTGCGCCATTCGATTTTTCTATTATCAAAACTCAAAAGCAGATTGATGATGAAAAAGCGATATTGCTAAGTACTTTTAAACCATATTTTAGCTTTAACAACGAAGTAACCGAAACCGGTTTACAGCAACTAAAGATAAATTTTTACATGGCTTGGGAAATGGCCAGTTCTGCACAAAAAAAGAGTGATTCCATTCAAATGGAGTCATTCTTAACTAAGGTTTTTAAGTCAATTCAAAATAAAGGGGTTATTCGTTTTGATCCGGTGATTGAAGGAAAAGATCAGTTTTATCGTATTCGTTTGATCAAGGGCAATGAGGTGACTGAAAGCGCTGTAGGACAGCTGTTTGATATTCGTACAGCCATTGAATACGGAAAAGCCAAAATCAAACAGCTCAACTCTCCAGATAGTTCCTTGTTGCAGATGGTACTTACCCAATCGTTGTTACAAAATGTTTTTTTCGATGAAACCAAAACCCAATTGGGGCAGAAGGAATTGGTTCAGCAAATTTCTCCGAATCAGGGATTGGTTCAAAAAGGTGAGCTTATCATATCCACTGGTGAGTTGGTTACTCCGGAAAAATATCAGGAACTCATCTCGTTGAAAAACGATTACGAAAAAGATCTTGCCTCTTCTGACGCATGGATGTATGTTATTTCTGGGATGTCGATGCTCATTTTTATGCTATTCCTGATACAGTATCTTTTTCTGCGTTTTTTAAAAGGGCAGTTTTATGATGAACTCAAATATGTGGTGCTGATTTTATTCACTCAGCTTATTTTTATCGTTACTACTGAAGCTGTGTTTGAGTATTATCCCGATTGGGCCTATATGATTCCATTCGCCTTGCTGCCTGTAGTTTTGTCAGCTTTTCTTGATGGTGGCGTAGCCATTGTGGTTTATATTGTTACGTTGATGTTGGTTGGCTTTTATGCTCCCAATAGTTTCGAGTTTTTCTATACTCAAACTACTGCGGGCTTGGTCGCTATTTTTTCGGTTAGGAAACTCAGCAAACGCGCTGATTTGTTTCGTGGCGTGGTGTTTGTTTTCCTGGCCTATATGGTCGTCTATGTTGGCATGTTGCTTGCGCAGGAAGGATCTTTCGATAATTATTCATGGCGTCTAACTGGATATATGGCAGCCAGTTCCATATTGTTGATGTTGGCGTTCCCCTTGATTTTTATTTATGAAAAGATGTTTGGTTTGATAACCCAACTCACCTTGCTCGAACTTTCAAATACCAATAATCCGCTTTTGCGTGATCTTAGCATTAAAGCTCCAGGTACTTTTCAGCATTCACTTCAGGTTGCCAATTTGGCATCCGAGGCTTTATACGAAATTGGAGGCGATGCACAGTTAGCACGAACTGGCGCCTTGTATCATGACATTGGTAAGATGAATAACCCGTTGTATTTTGTAGAAAATCAGGCTTCTGGATACAATCCTCATGATGAACTTGGTTATGAAGAAAGTGCCCGAGTAATTATTGGGCATGTTCTGGATGGTATTGAAATGGCTCGTAAACATGGGATTCCTGAAAAAATCATCGATTTTATCCGTACGCACCACGGAACAAGACGTGTGGAATACTTCTACCGTCTTGAGAAAAAATTAAATCCGGGAATGGAAATTGACCAGTCGGAATTTACCTACCATGGACCAGCTCCTTTTTCACGAGAAACGGCTGTTGTCATGATGTCAGATTCGGTAGAGGCAGCCTCCCGAAGTCTTTCTCAACCTGATGAACAGAAAATTAACGATCTGGTGGACAATATTATTAATTCGTTGATGGCTGATGAGCAGTTTATGAATGCCAATATCACTATGAAAGAAATTAGTGCTGTAAAAAAAGTGCTGAAGAAGAAACTGCTTAATATTCATCATGCACGAATCGCCTATCCTGATTAAACGAAATTCAGGTCTTTTATCGATTTTAAATAGCCGGTTGATTCAGGACCCAAGTTGAACAGGACATCTAAGATGCTGAGGTTAGGATAGAATTGACCGTTTTCGCTAAAAACCTGTATGTAACTAGGAAACTTACTTTCGTTGATGTTTTTTTTTGGCGTAAGTTGGTATCTTAAATCTTTTTCTGAATCAAGTATTGTAAAGTCTGTTGTAAGTGAGGTTTTGATTTCGATTCGCAATATTTTGAGTAGTGCGGTTGTAAGTTGGTTGTTGAAATCGAGTAAATTCGTGTAATTTCCTTTATAGAATGGTTTTAACTCATCTTGATAATACATAAAAAAGGGAGATGCATTGTATGCGGCTGTAAGCGCTTTCCAATGATTTAGGTGCCATTGATTTTCATTGTCGATTTCTATTTGATGTGTTTTTGTGTGGTTTCCAAATGGTTTTTTTACCGGAATCGTTAAATCTAGTGTGCCTTGTGACGTTAATATGGTGCATCGGTTCCTCCATGTTTGCTTGGGATAGGTTTCCATTTGCTCAATCCTGACTTCTTGATTTTCTGATTTCGCAATTAGCGAAAAATACGCAGCAGGAGCGCAATAGGCAGTAGACAGTAACAGGGGAGTTAAATTATCATTTGAGTCCGACATTTTTTTTCGTATTTATCCGATGCAAAGTTATGCATTGCGGTTGTTTGTTTGTGTTGCAATGTGTTAAAAACAAAAAAAGCTGCCTTTTTCAAGGCAGCTTTGATAAGTAGCAATTATAATTATTTTTTTTCTTTCAGAAGGACATCGTTAATGGCCTGAACAAGGGTTTCTTTTGGTAAGGCACCCTGAGCCATTTGAGGTTGACCTTCAGCAGGACAAAATAGCAAAGAAGGGATACTGCGAATGCCAAAAGCGGCAGAAAGTTCAGTTTCGTCCTCTGTATTTATTTTGTAGATATTGATTTTCCCTTCGTACTCTTTGGCGAGTTCTTCCAGAATTGGGGAAACAATTTTGCAAGGTTGACACCAATCGGCATAAAAATCTATGAGGCAAGGTAGTTTTCCTTCAAATGTCCAGTCTTTATTTTTTTCGTAATTGAAAACCTTTTCGTGAAAAGTTTGTTTGGTTAAATGTTCCATTGTATTCGTTATTATGTTTTTTACTAATTACTTGGCACGCTATTTTTTAATAATTCACTTTCAATAATTTGTATGTATTGCTCTTTTGGAAGAGCTCCTGCCTGCATTTTAGGCTGTCCGGTTGTGGGTGAAAAAAGTACCGAAGGAATACTGCGTATTCCAAAAACTCCGGCTAATTTTTTTTCTTTATCCACATCTATTTTATAGATCTTTACTTTTCCTTCGTATTTCACTGCCATTTCATCCATGATAGGAGCCACCATTTTACATGGTTTACACCAGTCAGCATAAAAGTCAATTACACAAGGTACTTCTCCTTCATAAACCCATTCTTGTGGGTTTTTTTCAAAATCCCATACCTTTTCACGAAAAGTGTCGTAGGTTAAATACTCTGGCTTGATTTCGTTGTTATCTCCATTATTAACACTGTTGTTACCATTAACCAAAGTAATTTCTTGGTTTTCCTGGTTTCCTTTCATGTTGGTGCAGCTAAGTAATGGCAACGCTACTAAAATGGCAATTAGAAAGCTTAAATTTCTCATATTTAGATTGATAAGTTTAATTTACTATATTTTTGCGACAAAGATACAATAAATTGTATCACATTAATATCACTTTGTTATCTTTGCTTCAAATCTTATTCCAAAAATGATACTGGAACAAAGTTGAGGTAAATTTATGAAAGAAAGAAGACTTAAGTCGAAAAATGCGGCCACATTGTTAAAAAAATTCGGAGATGTTTTTCCGGATGACGATACTTGCCTTCAACTGTTGGCAGACTTAAAATGGGAAAAGGGGTTTGTTTGTAAACATTGCGGACATACCAATTGGTGTCATGGAAAGTCCACTACTTCAAGAAGATGTACAAAATGTAAGCGAGAAGAATCGGCTACAGCTCATACTATTTTTCATCATTGCAGGTTTTCAGTCAAAACAGCTTTAGAACTTTCTTTGCTGATTTGTCATATTCCTGACATCTCGTCATATGAGTTAAGCCGACAAGTGGATTTGCGGCACATGACCTGTTATAATTTTCAAAAAAAAATGCTGATTTGTCAACAAGGCGAGCCCGAAAACGAACTTTTGGGTCAGCTTTTGGCTGAAGTGAATCGTAAAATAAATGATTAAATCGAATATCTTGTATCCACCGAAGCATTGATCTTTGATTTCAAAATAAGGCAAAAAGGTTAGGGCATAAAAAAAGCGACTCACTAGTGAGTCGCTTTTTTGTATGTGTTAAGCGGGATTATTGCAATACGATCTTTCTGTCGGTTTTGCCTTTTTCGCTGGTAATGCTTAAAAGATAAACGCCCTTGGCCTGATTGCTCAAATCGTAGCTATTGGTAAAGTTTCCGTTGAAAGATCCCATATTTTCATCAATGATCATTTGTCCATTGAGGTTAATCAGTCTGATTTGAAGATTTCCGGCTTTTTCAACATCAAAACTAATGTTCAATAAACCGGTGGATGGATTTGGATAAATAGATAGGTTATCATAGGCTGATTGTTCATCAATACCTACTCCATCAATTTGGTAGTTAAGTGCCCATCCTGATTCACGAACAAAAGCATTGGTTCCCCAAGTCATGAATATTCCACCAGCACCATCAACTACAATGGGATCAGGAACAACGCTTCCTGAGTATTCGCCAATTAATTGACTACTCCCATTATAAATGGTTAATTTATCTTTCCCTGCTTCAGTATTAAATTCTGTAAATTCAAGGCTATAACGTACTCCCTCTGCATGTTGAATAAAAAAGGTGCAAGTTGAAAGATTGTTGTAAAAGAATGAACCGCTACCATCAGTAATGGTTCCTGCTGCATCTGCAAAAATTTGTGTTCCTGAGCAATATGTAGGTGAAACACCTGTGTATTCTATTTTGAACCCTTCACCTGTACCAGAGGCGCTAAACGTTACCAAAACCTGATTTCCTGTAGAAGAAATATTATCAGGAACATCTGATCCAGCATATTCTCCTAAAAGAGGAGCATCTGTGGTTGGACCATCATAGATTTTAACAACGTCAGAACTGGCTGTGTTAAACTGAACAAAATGAATGTTGATGCGGCTAACCGAGTCTTCTGTTGTTTGAGGGTTGATCAGCCATTCAGCGCTCATCCCTGAAGGATAATCTTCGATGGGACCACTACCGTCAGTAAATGAGCCTGCGGGGAATGTTAATTCAGTTAATCCTGATGCAATGTATGGATAATTTACGTCACCAGGTTTGAAATTGCGAATCATACCTTGTTGTTGGTTGTATCCACCTACATCTGTAAGGGTAAAATATCCGTTTCCTGATCCACTCCATCCAAAATTAAAATGGAAATAATCGTCATCCTGATAACCATCACAAGCAAATGCGTGACCGCCTTCTGAAGAACGTCCTGAATAATATATTGGGCGACCGCCATCTAGCTCACCTTTCACTAAGCCAGTCCATGCAGCAGTTGTATAACCTTGTTTTTGAAGATATTGAACGGAAGAGCTGTATCCGAAATGGTCGCGCAATGCTCCAGGAACATCAGCACTATAAGCTCCTGATCCATCCGGTGCAAAACCCATATCCACACTTACAGCAGCATGATAGCCAATCTCAGCCATTTCCCAAACAAATTTATTGTTGATGTCGTCTTGCATGCCATTCCATTCGTAGGTGGATGCACCATAATCTACCGATTGAGTTCCGTAAGGATAAATATAATAACTATGTGTTCCAGTTCCTTGTAGGGGATATCTCCAGTAGTGCATAATCATGGACATGGCAGTAGCCACACAACCCACGTATACATGTCCACCAGGACCGGCTGCGTCCTCAGGGCACATTAAGTTATATGGGTCGTCTTGATTCCAAATGGATGTTAGCAGCGGCTCAATAGCGCGATCACCACGCAAATTTAAACTGGCAGGGTTAGTTGTGGTCAACCTACTCCATGCATTTATGGTTTCGTTGTCTGCCGTTAAATTATTTTCATTAATATAAACTACCTGATCAGCATAGTTTTGCATGTAGCTATTGAAGTTTTCTGTTTGGATTTCTTTGGCAGGAAATACGCCATAAAAATTATACCCAAGTACAGGAACCATTACATCATCGGCGGAAACAACAACCCATCCGTCTTCAAAATTTACAACGTAATAAGCTTGGTCAACCTGATACGATTCTTTAATGCTTAAATCATAATAGTCGATTGCTTCACCATACTGAGATGATTTCTCAAAGAAAAAATTTACAGCCACCTGCTCCGCAGTTGAAAGCGGTATGTTTTTTGCAAACATACTGGCTGTCAGCGCGATAATGACAAAAACACTAAGTAGAACTTTTGATTTCATAAGTAATTTTTATTTATTGGTTACGATATTAAGGAGGCAAATATACCTATTTTAGAGTATATTATCCCCAACAATATTATTTTCATGACAAATATTACCGTAAGATGGTTGTATCAATATGTTCTTTAGTTGATGTTTGCCTTGTTGTTTAAGGTGTAATCTTCGTGCGGAATTCTTATTTTTGCCTTATAGTTTTATTTGGAGACACCAGTAGTACGGTTTCTTCATCAAACAATTAATTCATTGATATGTCAGCAATACTTATAACGAACATAAAACAACTGATTCAAACTGAATTGGAACCCCGGTTAAGAGTAATGGGAAAGCAAATGTCGGAACTGCCGGTTCTTAACAATGCTTGGCTTTTTATCGACCAGGGCAAAATAGCAGGCTTTGGGACAATGGCCACTTTTGACAAAGCCATGGTCCTGGATGCGACGACGAATATTACGGAAATTAATGCCTCCGGGAAAATGGTATTTCCTTCTTTTGTTGATTCTCATACGCATCTCGTATATCCGGCTTCACGCGAAATTGAATACATTGACAAAATAAAAGGCTTGTCTTATGAAGAAATTGCCGCTCGTGGCGGAGGGATTTTAAATACTGCAAAGCGAATGCAGGAAATTAGTGAAGATGAATTGGTGGAATCTGCCTTGGGTCGTTTGGATGAAATCATGCGTTATGGAACGGGGGCAGTTGAAATCAAAAGCGGATATGGCTTAAACACAGAATCGGAGCTTAAAATGTTGCGTGTAATTAAGCGGTTAAAAAAACTAAGTCCTTTAACCATCAAGTCGAATTTTTTGGGAGCCCATTCTATTCCACTTGAATACAGAGGAAGACAGAGCGAGTATGTAGATCTCATTATCAATGAGATGTTACCTAAAATAGCTGAAGAGCAGCTGGCTGATTTTATTGATGTGTTTTGTGATAAAGGATTCTTTACTGTTGAAGATACCGAGCGTATTTTGGAGGCTGGTTTGCAATATGGTCTTCAAGGGAAAATTCATGCCAATGAACTGGACTATAGTGGAGGAATTCAGGCAGGTGTGAAGTATGGTGCTTTATCGGTTGATCACCTTGAATTTACCGGACCTGATGAAATTGCAACACTTTTGGGGTCGGATACAATGCCTACTGTATTGCCTGGTGCGGCCTTTTTTCTGGGTATGCGCTATGCACCTGTACGTGAAATGATGGACGCCGGATTACCGGTGGCACTGGCAAGTGATTTTAATCCTGGATCAGCGCCTTCGGGCAACATGCAATTGATTTTATCGATGGCCAGTATTTTGTACAAGATGCTTCCCGAAGAGGCCCTCAATGCTACAACCATCAATACGGCTTATGCGATGGGCTTAAGTAGGCAGTTAGGAAGTATTGCAATAGGGAAAATTGCCAATGTTTACATTACTCACCCGATTTCCAGTTATGAGTTTATGCCTTATGCTTTTGGCTCAAATAAAGTAGAAACGGTGATATTAAATGGTGAAATTCAATAAAATAAATACGGAATTTATAGCTTATCTGACAGTTAGGCCAATGGGTTCGAAAAATAGCAATAAAGATGAAAGCTTTTAAGGCATATGATATTAGAGGGGTCTGGGGAATAGACCTGAACTCCGAGATTGTTTACCGCATCGGGTATTTTTACGCTCAGGTTTTCAATGTGAAATCGGTTTTGGTGGGTCGCGATATTCGCTTGTCTTCCGACGAGATGTTTGATGCATTATCTAACGGCTTATTAGATGCTGGAGTAAATGTATATGATGCCGGATTAACCACTACTCCCATGAATTATTGGGGAAATGGAAAGTTTCATTTTGAGGGGTCAATTATGATTACGGCCTCTCACAATGCTTCTATCTACAATGGCTTGAAATTTTCCGGAATAGATGTAAAACCAATTGGATATGCGGATGGGCTTGATCAAATTGAAAAACTGGTGGATAGCGACACTCCGGTTCTTAAAAAAGATCGAGGAGCTCTATTTCAAAAAGACTATCATGCTGATTACCTTCAGTTTTTATCTGGCTATGCACAGAAGTATAATGCATTAAATATGGTGGTGGATTGTTCATCAGGTATGGCAGGTTTGTTTGTAGAATCTCTTTTAGGATCAGAAGTCACTTACCTAAATTTACAACCAAATGGTCATTTTCCAGCTCATGAGCCCAATCCTTTGGAATCTGAGAATCGGAAAAATATCGAAAAAGCGGTCATTGATTTAGGATGCGATATAGGGGTCATTTTTGATGGTGATGCTGATCGTGTGATGTTTGTCGATGAAAATGCACAATTTGTTTCTCCTGATTTAATCATCGCCTTATTAGCGAATTATTTTTTCAGGGATCGTCATGAAACAGGACGTGTAGTACAAGACATTCGAACTTCAAAAGCTGTGGCCGAATATTTGAAACGCTTTCATGTAGATGTTGATATTTGGCGCGTAGGAAGAGCCTTTGGTGCAACCAAGTTAAAAGAAGTTAATGGTATTTACGGCGGAGAATTAGCAGGCCATTATTATTTCCGTGATTTTTATTATTCCGACAGTGGACTGTTGGCTGCCTTGCTGGTGCTTAATATTGTAAAGGAAGCCAAAGCTAACGGACAATCTTTTTCTAGTTTGATATCAGAGATTTCAGTTTATGCCAATACAGGCGAAGTCAATTTTAAAATAGAGCAAAAGCAAGCAGCTATGGATGCTGTAGTAAACTATTTTCGTGAGCATGAACCTCCACAAAAATTCATGGACTTTGATGGGTTTCGATTGGAGTTTCCCGATTGGTGGTTTAATATTCGTCCGTCGAATACAGAACCTTATTTGCGTTTTCTGGCTGAAGCCAAGACGACGGAATTACTTACTCAAAAAACCGACTTAATTTATTCTTTGCTCAAAAAGTTTGAATGAGTACAAAAACTGTCCATAGAGGAGTAATCATTGCTTGGATTGTACTGTTTCAATTCATTGTTTTTAATGTGTTTGGTCAGTTACAAAACAATGTTCCTGATTCGGTAAACAAACAACGCCTTAATACTGTAATATATACTGGGGCAGGACTTTATACGGCCACTTTAGGGGTATTGTATTTTGCTTGGTACAAGGATAGTGACCTTACGGGATTTCATTGGTTTAATGATAATCAAGCCTGGTTGCAGGTGGATAAGGTTGGGCATGCAACAACAGCTTATATTATTTCTAATTATGCCTTTTGGTCGTTGCGATGGGCTGATGTTGATAATAATCGGTCAGCAATATATGGCGGACTCATGGGGTTTACTGCAATGACCGTCATAGAAATTCTTGATGGCTTTTCTTCCGATTGGGGAGCTTCACCGGGTGATTTGTTGGCCAATACTACCGGATCGTTGCTTTTTACTGGTCAACAACTTTTGTGGAAAGAGCAACGTATTCGGCTTAAATTTTCTTATCACCCTACTGAATATGCGAAATATCGACCTGATTTATTGGGTGAAAATGGTCTGCAGAGGATATTGAAAGACTACAACGGGCAAACCTACTGGTTATCGGCCAATATAAAAAGTTTTCTCCCTAAGGAAAGTCGTTTTCCCGATTGGATAAATGTTGCGGTAGGATACGGGGCCAAAGGTATGTTGGGATCTAATTCAAATCCATCTGAGTACAAAGGTCAGCTTCTTCCACAGGCGAACAGAATCAGGCAGTATTATTTATCGATGGATGTTGATTGGACTCGAATTAAAACCCAATCAAAAGGGTTGCGTTTTGTGTTTAAAGCGCTGAATTTTATCAAGCTACCTTTTCCGGCAATGGAATATAACCAGGAAAATGGATGGGTTTTTCATGCCCTTTATTATTAAACTGAAAAGGGTAATATATATTGATTATCTTGATTTTAAAGTCGATGTTTATTTTTATTTTTCAACCAGTAGCTTATCGTATGTTGAATGTCTTCGGAGTTGAAAGGTTGTAATATGAAATCACAAAAGCCGTTCTGTAATGCCATTTCTTTTGCGATTTGAGTATCCTTAGAAAATAATGCAATTTTATTTAATGAAGGGGTTTTTTTAGACAAAAGATTTGAAAATGACTTTTCGTTCAATAAATCCTGTTCGTCAGACAAATCTATGATAACCAAGTGAATAGACTTGTTTTGTTGGCAATAATTTATGGAGTTTACTCCATGGGTAAGATGAATTATTGAAAATCCATAAGGATTAACTTGATTACTGAAGCTAGTGAAAGTGAGGACGTTGTTGGTGATGAATACAATGTCTGATTTGTTATTTTTGGGGTTAAAATTGTTTGTTTCGATTCGGTCATCTTTAGCAAGTGTCAGAGGGATAGTAAAACAGAAAATACTCCCCGAAGAATTGGGGTTATTTTCAACCCAAATATTACCACCCATGCTCGCCACAATGGCTTTTGATAGACTTAACCCAAGCCCGGTTCCTCCATATATTTTACCCGATGAAAAGTGATCTATTTGATTAAATTTCCCAAAAATAGATTCTTGATGCTCTTTTTTAATACCTATTCCTGTATCCGAAACATAGAATTTAATGATATCATTTGCAATGTTAAACCCAAATTCAACTCTTCCTTGATCAGTAAATTTCATCGCATTATTGAGTAGGTGTGTCAGTACTTGCATGATTCTTTTTTTGTCGGATTGAATTACCCAACTTCGATCTTTTTCCGGAATATCTAAAAGAAGTTCGATGGGTTTACGTGCTATATGCGGGTGTATTTCCCGATAAACTTCAACGAGGATGCATTTTAAATAGATGTTGGTCACATTATTCATGATTTCTCCTGCTTGATATCTTGAATAATCCAGAATGTCGTCGATAATGCGCGTCAGGTTTTCGCCTGAACTCATGATGGTTGAAACGTAAAATCCGATCTCTTTTTTTGAAATATTTTCTTGAGATAATAGTTGTGAAAATCCCATTATGGTATTCAATGGGGTTCGTACTTCATGCGAGATGTTGTTTAAAAAGGTAGTCTTGAGCTTGTCGCTTTGTTCGGCTTTTTCGCGTGCCTCTATCAATTTTTGCTCGTATTCAGTGCGTAGTTTAATATCACGAATGACGGCATACAGTCGGTCTTTACCTGCAATATTAATGAGTGTTAGTAGGATGTCAGAATAACATTTCTTACCATTTAAGTTGATGTGTTTCCATTCAAAGCGACTAAAACCTTTTGATAAGGCTTCATCACATTTTAGTTGAATATTTATGTTTTTATATTCTTTTGATGTTGAAGAAAAATCACTTAGTGAGCGACCTTTTAGCTCATTCATTTCGTTGGCTTCAAACAGATTCAATAAAGCTGCATTTCCATCAATAAAGTTCAGCGAATTGTCAAATATACAAATCGGGTCACTGGTCTTTTCGAATAACAAGCGGTATTTCTTTTCGCTGTCAATTAAATCCTTTTGCCATTGAAGATTTTCTGTAACATCAATACCTGAACTTAGCAATCCGGAAGGTTTATTGTTGTCGTCATAGATGACCATATTATGCCATTCGATGGTTTTTATATGACCCTTTTTAGTTATAATTTGATTGAAAGAGGTTTCTTTTAAGTTTTTTGTTAAAAAATCTTTGTGCTGTGATTGGTTGTTTTTTGGTAAACACATTTCAAGCCAATTGCGATTCAGTAATTCCGATTCTTGATAACCTAATATTTCGCATCCTTTGTTGTTGATCAATGTAATATTTCCATTTCTGTCAAGGGCCAAAACAATAACACCCACAATATCAAGGTATTTTTGCATGGTATTGCGTTGGTTGATAATTTCTTTTCTGTCGGTAATGCGTTTGTCTATCATCTTATTGGCCGTTTCTGATAGTCTTATAAATTCCTGAACACGGAGGTCTTTGGATTCAATTCTGGCATCATTAGTAGCGGTGTAATTAAAAAAAGTATTGAATACCTTAAAGTCTTTAGCTAAGTATTTTGCCAGTAGGTAACCGAAAACAAGAAAAGACAGAAATAATACTGCAAAAAGTGCAATAATTTTGAGGATTCTTTTAAAAAGTAAATGTTTATGGGTAAGTTTGGCCAGCTCAATTTCATTCATCGTATTGTTAAGATATAAACCGGCTCCAATAATCCATTTCCAGTCTTCATAACCCTTGATGTACGACAGTTTTTGTTCAATAATGTTGGTGTCCATGCGATGGAAAGTGTATTCCATATAATCGCCTTCTGACTTTTTAATCGCAGCCAATTCCATATCGAATAGCCTTAATCCATTTGGATCGGTTAAATCCCTGATGTCTTTTTTTTTAGTGACTATTTTACCATCAAATACAAGGGCTAATCCTTCATAGGTATTGATGAAAACATAACCTCCATGCTCAAAGTGAAGTGTGGAAAAGTAATCCAATAAGCTATTTTTAAGGTCTTGCTCAGGTATATTTGGATTTTGTTGTCGAGTAAAATTAATGTAGCTGATCACTCTTTCAACTTCATGCTTTAGTACGTTTTTATGGGCTTTGATTGAAGCATCTTTAAATTGATTAATTCGGGATTTATGTTCGGAAAACTCAGTAGTTATCCACAAAACGCTGATGGACAAAATAGAGAGTGAACCTACCAAAATAAAGGCAAAAATCATGCTTCTACGAATACTCAACTGCAAAGCTTTCATTTGACAGGGTACATTTATTTATTCAGCGGTAACTGATTCGGACCATTAAATCCTTAATTACCTAATAATTCGTATATTAGTTTTAATAATTCGTTCTTTTTTACAGGTTTGGCAATGTAGGCGTTGCAGCCAGCATTCATTGCCTCTTCGCGTTCATTCGACATGGCATAGGCCGTTTGAATAATAATAGGGATAGATGGTTTTATTTTTTTAATTTGTTGCGTAGCAATAAGCCCATTCATTTGCGGCATTTTGATGTCCATTAATATGATGTCAACATCTTGTTTCTTAATTAATTCAACTGCATCAATTCCGTTGTCAGCTTTAAGAATTTTTGGATGTGATGATTGTAAAAACAGCTCAAGCAATTGGCGGTTACTTTCGTCATCTTCAACAATTAATACAACCTTGTTTTCCAGTGTATTATTTAACTCATGTAAATTTTCCTGTTTAATGCTGATAGTTTTTCGAGGAATGGTCTTCGTATTAGGAAGTGTAAAGTAGAATTCAGTTCCTTTACCCACTTTAGAATTCAGCCAAATTTTACCTCCCATTTTTTCAACCAAAGCTTGTGATATGCTCAGTCCTATCCCTGTACCACCATAAAGTTTCTTTTCATTTTGAGGAACCTGCATGAATCGGTCGAAGATAAGTTTGTAGTGTTGTTCATCGATGCCAATACCAGTGTCTTTAACATAAAATTTCAAGAAGTCACCTTCAAGGGTATAACCAAACCTTACTTCACCCGTGTGAGTAAATTTTATCGCATTACTTAACAAGTTGATTAGTATTTGTTTAAAACGAGAACTGTCGGTGTAAATATGGAGCACCTCAGATTCAGGTATGTCAAGATGAAGGGCAATTCCTTTTTGTTTTACAGTGAGTGAAAACATGCCATACGTTTCTTTTAAAAGAGCTGTAAGGTTATTTTGCTCAGGATGAATGTTGATGATACCCGCCTCAATTTGACTGATTTTTATAATATCATCAATAAGTTCTAGCAGTTGCTCTCCTGATTTATTGATAATAGAAATGTAGGAAGTTGATTCTTCTTCTGTTATATCATCATCTTTAAGTAACTGCGAGAACCCTATTATCGCATTCATTGGGGTTCGAATTTCATGTGACATATTGGCCAGAAATGCTGATTTTAACCTATCGCTTTCTTCAGCTTTTTCTTTGGCCAGAATAAGCTCTTTTTGTGTTTGTATTTTTTCAGTAATGTCATGTATGACACTGAAATATAGCTCTCTGCCCTGATAATCCATTCTTCCGGTATAAAGCTCCACGTCTTTAATACCTTTTTTTGTTTTATGCTTGAAAATAAAATAGCTTTTTTCACCTTTTCGGAGGGCCTTTAATTCAGGAGTTAATTCTTCGAGACTAAGGGTGTTGAGATTAAAAATACGCGTAGACTTGAGTTCTTCTTCACTCATTCCGTAAAAACTACTCGCTGCGTTGTTGGCTTCAACAATCTCACCAGTTTCAGGGTCAAAAAGTAACATGACTGATGTGTTGTTTTGAATAA
This sequence comes from Bacteroidales bacterium, assembly GCA_041582875.1. Taxonomy (GTDB): domain Bacteria; phylum Bacteroidota; class Bacteroidia; order Bacteroidales; family F082; genus UBA6244. The sequence continues at coordinate 23,271 of JBFHGX010000033.1, forward strand.
GTGCACGATAACGCAATTCGCTTTCAAGTAGATTTTTTTGAGCTTCTATTCTTCTGTATATGTTGGTGATTGCGGTAAAAAGCACCATATTCCCCTGGTATTCTGCAACCCTGGTTTTGATTTCGCAAGGGAAGGAAGTGAGGTCTTTTCTAACAGCAACAGCTTCACAGGGTTCTGCATTTCCACCAGTTAAGCGTTGTTCTATCAGATCGTGATATTCTGCATTGAACCAAAAATTATTTGGTTTGCCAATTACCTCGGGTTCGCTGTACCCAAACATGAGTTCTGCAGTTTTATTTTGTCCAATACATTTTCCGTGCCTTGACATGAAAATTGCTTCAAAGGAAGCTTCTGATAGGGCTTTAAATTGGGCCTCATTTATTTTAAGCTCCTTTTGGCTATTGAGAAGATCTGCCTGATTCTGCTTGTGCTCTGTAATATCTTGCTTTATAGCGATGTAGCTTGTGTTTTCACCAGTTTCATCTTTAACGGGTGCAATAACAGCAGATTCCCAATAGAATTCACCATTGCGTTTTTTGTTCAGAAATTCTCCATGCCAGGTCTTTCCTGAAATAAGGGTGCTCCATAGGTTTTGATAGTGTTGCTGTGGCATTTTACCTGATTTCAGGATGCTTACTTTTTTATTTAAAACTTCCTCTTTTGCATAACCGGTCAATTGGCAAAAATAGGGGTTTACGTATTCAATAATTCCATTTTTGTTGGTGATAACGATGGAAGAAGCGCTTTGCTCAATGGCAGTGGAAAGCTTAATAAGTTGAATTTCTGCATCTTTTATTTTTGTGATGTCGGTAATAAACCCTTCGATGTGTTCCGTCTGATCATCTTCCTTTATCCCTTGGCCATATTCGGTAACCCAAATCATTGTGCCGTCTTTTCTAATCATGCGGTACTCTAAATTAAAGCTGCTGTTTTTTTCCAGCGCTGTTTGAATTGCTTCCTCAACTTTCTTTTGATCGTCAGGGTAAATAATTTGTGAGAAAGCAATATGTGAGTTATTGATTAACTCACTGGGTGAGTACCCGGTCATTTTTAAAACACCTTGACTGATAAATAACATGGTCCAGTTGGCATCATTTTGACAGCGGTATACAATACCATTAAGATTGCTTATTAGGGTGGCATATTGGCGTTGGCTAACTTTGAGGTCAAATTCTTGTTTTTTTGCATCAGTTGTGTCTAGTCCTGAGCTTAAAATGCCCGTAATATTTCCATGAGAATCAAATATCGGTTTGTGTTGCCATGATACCAATTTATAGGTGTTGTATTTTGTGATTATCTGACTTTCAAAATTTACACCTTGGTCTTCTTTCTTGTTTAATATGTTGTCTAGGTTGTGCGATATAATATTTCTGGCTTCTTTAGGAATGCAGGTTTCAATCCATGGTTTTCCGATAAGCTCTTCTTGGGTATATTCTAAAACCTGAAGACCTTTTCGGTTAACCATGGTGATGATTCCTTGACTATCGATTACAACAAACATCACTTCAGCTAGTTCCAAATATTCTTGTGAACGACTTCGTTCTAAAATAATGGTTTCTGCTGCTTTTTTTTCTTGCGTAAGATCGCGTAGCATTGCAATAAAAACTGCAGGCGTTTCTTCGTAAGACATTTGTAAAGTCATCTCTACAGGAAAAAGGGCTCCATTTTTTCGCAGGCATTCAATCTCTAAAACAACTTGATCCTGTGTATTATCCATTAGTGCAGTTATTGCTTTCTGGAATACTGTGTTTTCGTTCTCAGTAATGTCTTCAGGCGTAAGTTTGTGCATTTCTTCAATTGAATAACCCAAGTTGTTTAATGCACCGTCAGTAGCATGCAGAAAAAAGTGTGTTTTAGCGTCGAAAATAAGTATTTCGTTATGTGAATTTTTTAGAATTCTACCAAATCGCAAACTGAGATTTTCTGCTAAGATTTTCTCCGTCAGGTCATTGATAATAATTAGAATATTTTTTTGTTCATCAAACATAAACTCTGATGCGGTGAACTCTGCAGATTTTAACCGTCCATTTGGGTGGTAAAACGATACCAACATTCTGGTGTATTCTTCTTTGTTTCGGTTTCGTTTAACCTTGTCGGTTAAATGCTTCATTTGGTGTTCATCCTTTAGTCGTATTAATGTTCGGATATCACGTCCGTAGGCATTTTTAACTTTGTTTAATCCAAAATAATTAAGAAACTCTTTGTTTGCAATGCTAACCAGTCCTAAATTGGATAGTACAACTATGGGTAGGGGAGATGCATTAAATAGTTCCCAGTACCTTGTTTCTGATTGGTTGATTTTAGATAGGAGTACGGTTTCTTTTTTAATTTTCACGAACCTTTTTAAATATGACCAGCCAAAAATCCAAAATAGGATAAAGATGATGAGCAAGGCAAATAGCACAATAAAAACATTCCTCGTGTATAAATTCGTAGTCCCGGTAGCCTTCTCCAAATCGTCATAAACTGTTATTACATATTTGTGTTTCCCAATTGTTAACGGAACAGAAGCCAAAATAATCCGACTGGTTTCATGGTTTAAATCTTTAAAAGTAATCACCGACGTGGAGGATGTGTGCTTTTTCATTTGTGAGTACCAGCGATTGTTTTCGTCGAGATCCGTTGTTGAAATACCTGAAAAATTAAGATGATGTTCTTTTATCAGGTTTGTCATGTCAGGAAATCCAGGTTGCGAGTTAAATAGAATGTTTCCATCAACATCCATAATCTCGATGGGGTTTATATGCTGAGTTAAATCACTAAAATATTTGTTGCAAAAAGCTTCAATATTGTATGCAATAATCAATTCTCCAACAAAGCGACCTTCATTAAAAACTGGATAAATCATATTAATGAGTCGGGTTTTGTATACTCCAGTATAGCAATCACTTATCAAAGGCATGTGATTTTTGAGTGTGCTATATACCTCAGGCCTGTGAGCCATCAGATTAATGGAGTCAGGATGCATGTGTTCCTGGAAATGTGCATGATAGGCTATCCCAGAGGTGTCGAGAAGTGCAATGAAAATAATGGTGTTTTTTTTGAGATTGTGAATACTTTTAATTGGACAAAAGCCCGGATTGTCGTCATGTTTTACTCTTTTTGTAGCGAATTCTATAATTTCAGAAGTTTGACTAATGACTCCTAAATCCTGAAATTGTTCATTTATACTCGTCTCAATATATGATTTGATGTTTTTCGCTTTGCTCATCAGGTTTTCTTTTTCCGTTTCAAAAGATTTTTTATGGTATTGGTTGCTAACCCATATAGCATATGAAATGGCGGCAATAAGCAAAACAGCACCTCCAATCAATAATAACAGTTTTCTTATATCGCTGTGAGGCCTGAGCATAACTAAGTTGTTTTAGAATAAATGATTGCATACTTCACTTAAGAAGTATGCGTTGAAAAAGAGCCTAAATATAGGGAAAAAAGCAGAAGGAGTATTTTTATAATACGATTGTTTTGAATAAAAAAAGCACCCGAGAAAATCCCGGGTGCTCCAACTTGTATAAATTATAGTTAAGAAATGACCTTACGTACAGCGTCGATGATCGTTCCGTCAACCCATTTGATTACTGCAACGATTTCGTCGCTGAGCTCTATTTTTTCGGGAACTCCGCATATAGCTTCGGCTTCGGCTTTGAGTTCTTCTATGGTTTTTATCGGGAGACCACTCTGTTTTACCTTGTCAATTAAATCCTGACGCAAGGGGTTGATCGCAATTCCGCGCTCAGTTACAATAACATCAATCGTCTCTCCGGGGGCACAAATGGTGGTTACTTCATCGCGGATTACCGGGATGCGATCTCGAAACAAGGGAATGGGTAAAATGGTTGTTTTGGCAAACAAAGTGTTTTGCCAACCTCCGATTCCATGCAATAAATATCCATCGCTATGGGTTACCACATTGGCATTGAAATTAATATCTACTTCAGTTGCTCCTAAAATAACTACGTCGAGCAAGGAGGCAAAATTGCCTTTTCCGTGGTAGTTGTAACTGGTAAACGGTGAAGTATCTACGTGGTTGGCATTTTCACGCATGCTCCTAACACCTTCTAAATCAAATGTTTGTCCATCAAGAATGTTGCCTACCAATCCTTCTTCAAGCATTTCAACTGCATATTTGTTGCTGCCTGCACGAATAAAGCTAGCCTTCCAGTTGTTCTTGCGGAGGATATCGCCAAAATAATTGCCAATGGAAAGGGCTGTTCCACCAGCACCAGCCTGATAAGAGAATCCATCGTAAATCAATCCGGCTTCTTCACAAAATTGAGCAGTTAGTTCCGCAATGAGCAAACGATCGGGACTTTTTGTAATCATTGTAGTTCCTGAAACAATTTTCTCGGGGAGACCTACTTGGTCAACTTTTACTACAAAATCCACATAATTACCATGTATTTGCCATGGCAAGCAAGGAAAAGGAACTATGTTGTCCGTCACCACAATAACTCTTTCGGCATATTGCGAATCGCCCAAAGCAAAGCCAAGTAGTCCGCATGCAGCAGGTCCATTTACACCATTGGCATTGCCAAACATGTCGGCAGTGGGGGCGGCAATAACTGCAATGTCAATTTTAACTTCTCCATCCTGAATAGCCTGATAACGACCTCCATGTGAGCGAAGAACGCCAACTCCGGCCATTTTTCCTTCAGAAACAAATTTTCCTAACGGGCCGTTCATACTACCTTCGATGCGGTTGATGGTGCCATCTTCCATGTATTGAATCATCCTTTCCTGACATGGGAACGAGGCTGAAGGAAACCAACGGAGATTTTTGATGCCCAGTTCATGTGCAATATCAAATATCTGATTGGCCACCAAATCGCCATTTCTGAAATGATGATGGGTAGAGATGGTCATGCCATCTTTTAAACCTGCTTTAATGAGGGCATCTTTTAAGGACAGAACTATTTTGTTGCCGTCTTCAGGATAATCCATGCAGGTAGCAATCTTTTGACCGTATTTTCTGCCTTCGGGGCGATGTTTTCCCACTCCTTTAAACGGGATATGGGTTTCTCCATTGATTTCAGTTGGAACCAAACGTCCCACAGCATTGATGACTAAATTATCGTATTTTTTCATGTTGTCGCATTTACAAAGATGAGTTTTGATCCCAGTCGGGGGCTAATTTACCAGTTTGAATGGCCAGTAGTATTGTTCGTTGAGCTCGTTTAACTACCGGAGCATCAATCATTTTTGTTCCTAGGGAAACTACACCTAAACCACGTTTTTCAGCCTCTTTGAAGGCCAATACAATCTTTTTGGCTTTTTCAATTTCAGGTGTCTCAGGGGCGAAATTGTCATGAATAACAGCAATCTGACGGGGATGAATACAGCCCATGCCATCAAATCCCAGCCCTTTACTGGTTTTTACGTTTTGAGCCAATGCTTCCATGTCACTCACATCTGAGAAAACAGAGTCGATGGGTTGAATGCCTGCAGCTCTACAAGCATTAACGACCATGCTGCGTGCAAAAAATGATTCCTTTCCTTCTGCTGTGCGACGAGTGCCTAAATCAGCAGTATAGTCTTCAAGTCCAATGGCCATGGCCACCACATTAGGAGCTGAACAGGCAATTTCATAGGCCTTGATAACTCCTTTAGCACTTTCCACAATGGGCATAAGCCAAATGGGGAAGTCGCCCATGTTGTTTTCGGCTTTTAAGTGTTCCATGGTTTCGTTAACCTGAATCAGGTCGTTGGCGCTTTCACATTTGGGCACTAAAATCAGGTTGGGGTATTGAGGTACAATTACTTCAAGATCTTTAAGCCCTAATGGAATTTGATTAATTCGCACCATGCGTTCCGCGCCATAAAAATTAAGGTTGCGGAGTGCATTCCTCACCATGAAGCGGGCTTCGTATTTCTTGGCATGAGCCACAGCATCCTCTAAATCCAGAATCAATCCGTTGGGATAATGAATTCCCGCATTGATCATCAGTTTGGGACTGTTTCCTGGTAGGTATAGCCGTGAGAACCTGAACTGTTCTTTAAGGGTTGCATTATTATTATCTTCCAGTGCTGGAAGTAAGTACTCTTTTTCAGTTTTAACCTGTAGACGAATTGCAGCTTCAATCCTTGCCGCCATCACAAAATCAAGGGCTCCGGTATCTTCGATAATCAAATGAGCATGCTCAATTTGATAATTATCCAGAATGTCATTGGCCAGTTTAAGGATGGTTTTTCCGTAAAGTACCTTAACCTTACTTTTGATATCGATGAGTCTTCCTCCTGAGTTGCGTAGCTCAAAGGATACAAAACAATCCGACTTGTTCCCCGGATCGTTATTGCCTGCATAACTGTAATTATTCATAGGCTTATGATTAAAATTTGCAGCAAAGTTACTGAGTGTTTCCCAGTAAAGAAAATGAATTATTGTATTTTGTTGTTAATTGAAATGGGTATAAACTACTGTTAGAATATTATATAAATATATCTAAATCAGGTGAAAACAAACACATTTAACTTCGGTGTTTTCATTATAAATATTTGAGATGCTAACATAAATTATTGAATTTGACAAACACCTTTGTGCGTATGGTTTTCTTATCTTTGCATCACCGGCTTCGGGTAATCAAACTTTCTCTCTACTTGCAACGTATAAGTTTCCGAAGCCGGTTTTTTAACATGAAAAAGAGATTTTTTCCTTATTTTTTGGTCACCATTCAGTTGAGTAGTCTGGTATTTCTTTTGGGAAGTGCTCCTATGTTTGCTTATTCGCCGGAAGGCATGCTTGTGGAAGGTGCAGGAATGTTTTTAGGTGTATTGGCCATTTTCACTATGCGGGTGGGAAATTTTAGAATTACACCTTTAATTAAAACCGGAGGAGTATTGGTTACTGCCGGACCTTATAAATATATTCGGCATCCCATGTATTTGGCTCAGGTTGTTGTTGTAGCTCCGTTGGTTGTTGATTACTTCTCATGGATTCGATTGGCTGTGGTGCTGTTGCTTTGTATTGATTTATTGATCAAGATTCAGTTCGAGGAAAAACTCCTCATGGATTATTTTTCTGATTACAAGCAATACATGAAAAAAAGCTGGCGTGTCCTTCCCTTTATATATTAACTGTAAAGCGACACACAGCAAACACCATGAAAATTTGTCAGTTTTACTCAAAATGACACGAAGATTACTCCATCACTCCCTTGGCATATCATTTGATAACAACAAGCAAAATCATTGACTATGGCATTACAAAAAATAGCATCTCATCTGGAATTGACGGCTTTTTTGAAAGAAGGTCAAAAAACATATCTATTGCTTTATCGCCAAGGTTCTGAGGCTAGCGATTGCAGCTATCGCAACATTGAGAGTGCTTTGAATGAGCTTGAAAACATTCATTTGGTTGCCGCCGATGTGACTATTGTCCGTGATATTCATGTGAATTACCCGGTTACTTCTGTTCCGTCATTGCTTGTTTTTGAAGGAAAGCAATTTTCTAATGTAATCAAAGGATGTAATGACGATGGTTACTACAAATCGTTGTTTGAAAGCGCTCTGTTTTCTGCGAAAGCTAATGAAAGCGGACAAGCTCAGAAAAGAGTGACTGTTTATTCAACACCAAGTTGTTCTTGGTGTACGACTTTGAAGAATCATTTGAAAAAGAACGGTATTCGCTTTACGGATGTCGATGTTTCTCGTGACCAGAAAGCTGCTGAGGCCATGGTTAAACGTAGTGGTCAGCAAGGTGTTCCACAGACAGATATTGCCGGAGAAATGATTGTCGGTTTTGATAAAACACGGATTAACAATTTATTAGGAATTCAATAATTTAAACTTAAATAAACTAAAGATGAAAGAACTTCAGCCTTTAAACGAAAACGTTTTGCTAGACATCAGCGAAAGCAAAGCTGAACAAAAAACTGCTGCGGGCATTATTATTCCCGATTCAGCCAAGGAAAAACCTCAATATGCACCTGTGGTGGCTTTGGGCGTAATTGAAAATGCCGGTATTTCTGTAGGCGATGTGGTATATTACAAAAAATATGCAGGGACTGAATTTGATTTTGAAGGTAAGAAATACCTGATGATTCCTTACGCTGATTTGTTGGCTAAAATTGTAGAAACAGAGTCGATTTAAAGACCTCTAAATTGCCTATAAAGGGTGATGAAACTTGTTTCATCGCCTTTTTTTTAGCCCGATAATTTACGAAATGCCTTGCCGATATTCTTGATGATATCGCTGGCGATAAGTGATTCTTGGGTGTTTTCTTTCAAGGCCAGATCGCCTGCCAAACCATGCAAGTAAACTCCTATAATACTTGCCATTCCAGGTGTGTACCCTTGTGCCAACAGACTTGTAATGATTCCGGTAAGCACATCTCCGCTACCTCCTGTAGCCATTCCTGGGTTTCCTGTAGAGTTAAAGTAGATATTACCGTCAGGAAACGCGATGCTGGTATGGGCACCCTTCAATATGATATAAAGCCCATGTTTTATAGCCATTTCCCGCTGTTTTAC
>JBFHGX010000034.1:0-31513 GCA_041582875.1 Bacteroidales bacterium
AAAAACAATTCTGGTAGTCGACTGCTATCAGGGAACTTTTGAGCCTGACCTGTTGAATTCATTGTTGTTGTTTCTCCAGCCGGAAAAGGTGTTTCTAGCTAACTCCTATTTGCTTCCGGAAGAAGAAATTCTACAACTCACCCAACAAGACGTTACCGAAGACCGGATTTTTGGATACATGACCCGACTGAACCTCCTAAATTTTTTCGATCAGGATAAAATCAATCAGGTTAAAAACCAGATTGCGGAAATTCCGGAAGGACTCATTCTTGTATTTGGTATAGGGGCTTCTTTGCTGACCGAAGAACCAAAAATTCTGGTGTATGCCGACATGGCGCGTTGGGAAATTCAATTGCGCATGCGGCGCAACGAAATTAGTAATCTTGGCATTGCTAACTCCACCGATTCCTTTGAAAAACAGTACAAAAGAAGCTTTTTCGTGGACTGGCGTGTCCTCGATCGACACAAGAAAAAACTCATGGCTCAATGGGATTTTGTATTGGACACCAACACCTCTGATCAGCCAAAAATGCTCACAGGGAATATGGTTCGCAAAGGACTTACCCAGGCAGCCCATCAGCCTTTTAGTCCGGTTCCGTATTTTGATGCCGGTCCTTGGGGCGGGCAATGGATGAAAGAAGTTTGTGGGCTTGATCCCGAAATGGAAAATTACGCCTGGTGTTTTAACTGTGTTCCCGAAGAAAACAGTTTACTTCTGGGTTTTGGTGACATCAAGTTTGAACTTCCTTCCATCAATGTGGTTTTTTACGAACCTGTGGCTTTACTTGGCGATCCTGTTCATGCGCGCTTTGGCGATGAGTTTCCCATCCGTTTCGACTTTCTCGACACCATTGATGGAGGAAACCTGAGCTTGCAAGTACATCCAACCACCGAGTATATCCAAGAAAAATTCGGCATGCATTATACCCAGGACGAAAGCTATTATATGCTGGATGCTGCTGAGGATGCCATAGTTTATTTAGGACTTAAAGAAGGCGTTGACGGAGACCAGATGATTGCCGATTTACAAAAATCGCAAACCACCGGAGTGCGATTTCCCGATGAGCAATATGTAGAAAAATGGCCCGCCAAAAAACATGATCATTTTCTAATTCCGGCAGGAACGGTTCATTGTTCGGGAGCCAATGGGATGGTGTTAGAAATCAGCTCCACACCCTATATTTTCACCTTTAAACTCTGGGATTGGGAACGCTTGGGATTGGACGGAAAACCACGCCCTATCAACATCGAACATGGAAAAAACGTGATTCAGTGGGACAGAACCACCCAATGGACAAAGGATAACCTCATCAACAAAGTACGGTTATTGGCTGGAGGAGATGGTTGGGAAAGCGAACAAACCGGACTTCACGAACGGGAATTTATCGAAACACGACGTCACTGGTTTTCAAAACCCGTTTACCACAGCCAGCGAGATGGCGTTCAGGTTTTCAATGTAATTGAAGGACGCGAAATTCTGGTAGAAAGCACTACCGGAGACTTTGAGCCCATGGTGTTCCATTATGCTGAAACCTTTATCATCCCTGCAGCTGCAGGAGCCATCACCATTTCTCCTTACGGCGAATCTGTTGGGAAAACATGTGGTACCATCAAAGCTTTTGTAAGAACATAATTTCAAAAAACATGAAACAAAAAACATCTGTTAAAATTTTCCTTCCTGTTATCTTTTCCTTCTTTGTTATGGGATTTGTCGACCTGGTAGGTGTGGCCACCGGATATGTAAAACAGGATTTTAACTTGTCGGATAAAATGGCGCAACTCATTCCTTTTATGGTGTTTATATGGTTTGCCCTGATGTCCATCCCCACCGGAATTTTTCAAGACCGCAAAGGAAAAAAACTGACTGTCAACATTGGGATGTTGCTCACCGGACTGGGTTTATTAATTCCCTTTGTTTATTATACGTTGCCTTCTGCACTTTTAGGTTTCGCCCTGTTGGGAATTGGGAACACCATCCTCCAGGTATCGGCCAACCCGCTGTTGATCGACATTTCGCCGGAAGGCTCCAAAGCAGCCAACCTAAGTTTGTCACAACTCATCAAAGCCATCGCAAGCATGTTGGGTCCCATTGTAACAGCTGGTTTGGCTTTGTATTTAAACAACTGGAAACTGGTTTTCCCCGTTTTTGCTGTTATTTCACTTTTGTCGGCATGGTGGTTGGGCTCAGTTAAAATCGACGAATCAAAACCAAAAAAAGCTCCGGCTACTTTCAAAAGTGCCTTTACTCTTTTAAAAAACAAATACATTCTTATTACCATCCTGGCGATCTTCTTCATGGTTGGATTTGATGTGGCCATGAACACCAACATTGCCACATTTTTAACCGCCAAATTTGGCATCAGTCTCGAATCTGCCAGCATGGGCATCGTTATTTATTTTGCCTCCTTAATGACAGGTAGATTTATTGGGGCGCTCCTCTTGCGAAAAGTGAACATCAAAGTATTTATGGTGGTGAGCACCTTGTTGGCCTTGGCGGGATTAGTCGGTATTATCTTTTCAGAAAATTTATTGTTAACCCGTATTCTGATTTTCGTAGCTGGTTTTGGATTCTCCAATGTTTTTCCCATTATGTTCGCCCTGATCGTGGAGCAAAAACCTGATTATGCAAACGAACTCTCGGGTTTGATTATTCTGGCGGTTAGTGGTGGAGCAATCATTCCACCAGTAATTGGTATATTTACTGACTTATTTGGCTTTGTTGCTGCAATTTACGTACTGATATTCTGTATATTATATATTACCTACGCCTCTTATTACGTTATTAAACACTAAACTGATGAACCCAAATACAGACAAACGAATTATACTTACTCTGGATGCCGGAGGAACCAACTTTGTGTTCTCGGCCATTCAAAGTAACCGAGCCATTATTGATCCCATTCAGCTTCCATCTGAGGCTCATAACCTGGAAAATTGTCTGGGAAACATTGTGTTAGGTTTTTCAAAAGCCTTAAAAGCCCTGAACGAGAAAGCTGATGCTATCAGTTTTGCTTTTCCCGGACCGGCCGACTACGCCCAAGGGATTATTGGCAATTTGCCAAATTTTAAGGCTTTTAACGATCATACTCCGCTGGGTCCCTTGCTTGAAGACATGTTTAATCTTCCTGTGTACATCAACAACGATGGGAATTTGTTTGCTTATGGAGAAGCCCTTTCGGGATATCTTCCATACATCAATCAGAAAATAAAAGAGTTGGGAGGAATGAAACAGTACCAAAATCTCATCGGGTTAACGCTTGGAACCGGATTTGGAGGTGGAATCGTGTTGAACAAAACCCTGATTATTGGTGATAGCTCTTGTGGTGCAGAAGTTCACAACAGTTTAAACAAGTTTAATGCGGATTGGAATGCCGAAGAAAGCATCAGTACCCGAGCCATTCAACGGTTGTATTCAGATGCTGCTAATTTGCCATTTTCTGAAAAATTAATGCCTAAAGATATAGCAGATATCGCCAAAGGAGTCAAAAAGGGAGATCAACTGGCAGCACAAACTACCTACCAAGAATTTGGTGAAGCATTGGGAAGTTCCATCAGCAACTTGCTCACCCTAATCGATGGAATTGTGGTCCTGGGAGGTGGAATCACCGCTGCATGGGATTTGTTTTCTCCTGCCATGTTTACCGAAATAAACCGAAAATACCTCCATTTTACGGGCTCCCCCAACGATCGTCTTTCCTTCAAGGTATTCAACCTTGAAGATTCAAACCAGCTACAAAACTTTGCCTTAGGTAAAATTGAACATTTGAAAATCCCGGGAAACACCCGTACCATCCCCTTCGATAGCATGCCCCGAACAGGAGTTGGCGTTTCCAAAATGGGCGCTAGTCTTGCCATTGCTCTGGGAGCTTACACCTTTGCCTTACAACAACTTGACAACCAGTAAACGTATGAAAAAGCATTTCATTCTATTTCTAATGCTGATAGCTGCCGTCAACTTTTTTGGTCAGCAAAAACAACTGATTAAACCCATTGATTATGTGGATCCGCTCATGGGAACCACTTTTGCTCGATGGATGCTTTTTCCTGGAGTTACCATGCCTTTTGGGATGGTAAAACTTAGTCCTGATAACCAACGCAAGGGATGGAAAGCCGGTTACGAGTACAAAATCCACAACATCTCTGGTTTTTCACATTTGCATTCATGGACCATGGGTGGATTGCTCACCATGCCTGCGACAGGACCCTTAAAGATTGTTCCGGGCACTGAAAAAAATCCAGATTTAGGCTACCGATCACGTTTTAGTCACGATAATGAAGCCGCACAAGCCGGATATTATCAGGTGTTTTTGGATGACTACAACATCAATGCAGAGCTTACCTCAACCACCAGGGCTGGATTTCAGCGTTATACTTTTCCAAAATCCAACTCGGCAAGGGTACTCATCGATTTGAAAATCCCAACCGAATACAGCTACGAAATTTTCGAGGCTAAAATCACCAAAGTGAGCGATACCGAAATTGAAGGGTATTCTGTTCAACAGAGCTTACGTGGAGCCAATTACAATGAATTTATCCTGAATTTCGTCATTCGCTTCAACAAACCATTTACTTCTTTCAATGGTTGGATGCGTGAAGAAATCATCGAAAACACCAATGAAATTCACCTCATTTTTGGTGATGACGACATCGGTGCTTTTGTTACTTTCAACACCGAGGAAGGCGAACAAATCCTTATGCAGTCGGGCATTTCACTGGTGAGCATTGAACAGGCACGATTAAATCTGGAAACAGAAATGGATCCTTTTGATTGGGATTTTGATGCCGTGGTGGCCAACAACCAAAATACCTGGAATAAACTTTTGGGAACTATTCAGGTTGAGGGCGGAGAAAAAACAGATTACAAAAAGTTTTACACCAACATGTACCGGGCTTATGCCAGTCGTACCATTTGGAGCGATGTCAATGGAAAGTACGTGGACATGTACGAAAAAACACAACAGCTTGAAAATAAAAAGGATGTAGTATATGGTGGTGATGCGTTTTGGAATACTTTCTGGAACCTCAACCAATTATGGACCTTGCAACATCCGGAAATTGCCAACAGTTGGGTGCGTTCGTTGCTCGAAATCTATGATAAAGGAGGCTGGCTTCCTAAAGGGCCTACCGGGATTGAATATTCCAGCATCATGGTGGCTTCGCACGAAATCCCCCTCATGGTTAGCGCCTACCAAAAAGGCATCCGCAACTACGATGTAAACAAAGCCTACACCGCCATGCGACACAACCAAATGGAGCAGGGAAAACCGCATCCGGGAGGCGGGTTGGTGGGCAACCGAAATTTGGACTCCTATATGAAATATGGATATGTTCCCACCGAAGAAGGTCCCACCAGCAATACGCTGGAATATGCCTATGACGACTGGACGGTAGGTCAGATGGCCAAAGCATTGGGTAACGAATCGGACTACAAAACATTTACCAAGCGGGCTTTTAACTACAAAAATGTATTTAACGACGACAAAAAATATGTTTGGATGAAAAAGGCCGATGGCAGTTGGGAACCTGATTTTTCTCCTTATGGACATTCGGTGTTCCTGGGTGCCGGTTTTGTAGAGGGCAATGCCTGGCAATATACCTGGTTTGTGCCCCACGATCAGCAAGGATTGCTCAACCAGTTGGGCAAAGAAACGTATATTTCCCGATTGGAAGAAGGATTTGAAAAATCACTTCCCCATCGGTTTAACTCAGAACATCTCAGTGAAAACGGTTTGATTGGTGTGGGTATATTGCCCATCAACCATGGAAATCAACCCAACATGGAAGCCGCCTATTTGTTTAATTATGCCGGTGCGCCATGGCTTACCCAGAAATGGGTGCGCGAAATCATGTATGGGTTTTATGGCGACAGCATCGACGCCTGGCCCGGCGACGAAGATCAGGGTCAAATGGGTGCTTGGTATGTGATGAGTGCCATGGGACTCTTTGAAATGGACGGAGGAGCCTCTATCAATCCCATCTACGAAATTGGAAGTCCTATTTTTGAGAAAATCACCATTCAGCTCGACAGTAACTATTATTCGGGGGGCACTTTCGTGATTGAAGCCAAAAACGTGAGCCGAGACAATAAATATATTCAGTCGGCCAAGCTCAATGGTATAAAACTCAACAAACCTTGGTTTTATCACTCCGAATTGATTGCTGGGGGTAAACTTGAGTTGAAAATGGGAAATAAGCCCAATAAAAAATGGGGAAGTCAACCCAAAGATGCGCCACCATCTATGAGTAGTTTGCTCACTCAGGCAGAGATAGATACCATTATGGCCTATGATAAATTCGCTGAAGATATGGCGGCATGGAATAAAGCCATGAAAGCCTATTATTACCACAAAAAAGAAAATTTCGAAAGCCTTCCCAATACGGAGAATGAAATTATTTTTCTTGGTAACAGTATTACCGATGGATGTGAATGGTCTGAACTATTTCAAAACCCCAACATCAAAAACCGTGGTATTGGGGGCGATGATACAGATGGTATTCTCGAACGTTTGACGGAAGTAACCGAATCGCATCCCGCCAAAATATTTATCATGATTGGCACCAACGATTTGGCTAGTGGCAAGAGTGTGGACTACATCATAGACAATTACCGCAAAATTGTCGATAGCATCCAGTCGCAATCACCCAACACCCAATTGTACATCCAGAGTACTTTGCCCACAGAAGATGCCATTCATACCACCCGAAAGAACACCGATCTGATGGAAATCAATGCCCGATTGAAAACACTGGCTCAGGAAAAACAACTGACCTACATCGACCTGTTTAGCTTGTTTGCCAAGCCCAACAACAAGCTCAATCTCGAGTACAGCATCGATGGATTACACATCAATGGTCAGGGTTATTTAATTTGGAAAGAAGCCATTATTAACTACGTAAATGAATAAATGATGAAATATTTTCACCTCAAACAATTCTCTTTAATCTTGTTAATTGCACTCACCATATGGGGGTTGTCATCCTGTTGCAATCAACCAAGGGATGCTGAAAAAGCACAAGTTGTGTATGTAGATTCAGCCTTTACCCAATTCGTGGCTCGCGATTGTTGTGGCGTAACAGGTTCTGATGGTTATTATTCGGTTCTGCTAACTGATGGACGTACCGTTTGGATTTTTGGCGACTCCTTTTTGGGTACGGTTAACCCGGATGGAAGCCGCGAAAAACAATCGCCAGTATTTATTCGCAATGCTTTTGCCGTTCAGGATGGTGATTCGTTGCGTAGTCTTTATCAGGTGATCGATGGTTGGGAGTCGTCGCTGGTGATTCCTCCTGATGCAGTGAAAGGAACCGAGTTTTCGGAAGATTCACTTTGGTACTGGCCTGGTGATGGTTTGGTGGAAAACGGTAAGCTCAAGGTTTTCATGACCGCTTTTTATCAGGCTGACACCGGAAATTGGGGATTCAGGTGGACCGGAGCCAACTTGGCTACCTTTTCATTGCACGATCTTAAACTGGAGAAGATCGATCATCTGGACTATCCCAACGAGGCCGAAGTACACTGGGGTCATGCCATTTGTGATGAAGCTCCGGATTATACCTACATCTATGGTGCTGGCGACAAATACCCTTATGTAGCACGTGTTGCCAAAGGAAATGTGCTTGCTCCATGGGAGTTTTTCACCGGAGAAGAATGGGTAAAGGATTCTCGCTTTGCAAAACCCATGGCCGATTTTAAAGGATCTGAACAGTTTAGTGTGATTAAACTAAAAGATAAATATGTGCTCCTGACCCAATCGGGAGATTTCCTGCAAAGCAGCTTGTATTCAGCAACTTCCGATTTACCTTATACAGGATGGACCAACAAAAAGGAGCTTTGGAAATTACAACCTCTCGAGCCAGCCAAAGATTTGTTTGCCTACAATCCGGTGGCACATCCACAATTTACCGAGAACGGTGAACTGTTGGTGTCCTATTGCGTCAATAGTTTTAATTTGGACGATTTGTTTGAAGATGCAAGCAAATACAGACCTGTTTTCATCCGTGTGCCCATTGATATTATATTAGATAATAACTAATTCTTCCTGCAATGAAATGGGCTTTCACACTGGTCTTTAGCATACTCATCTGGGGTCAATCCTTTGCTCAGGATCAACATGTTTTTCAATCCGATTTTTTGAATCAACCCGATACCGCATGGGTGTTTACTCCTGAAAACCAATCTTCTGATGCATCATATCCCCTACTCTATTTGCTTCACGGATGGAGTGGCAATTATCACTATTGGGATGATATCATTGATTGTCAGGATTATGCCAATCGATATGGTTTTATCATTGTTTGTCCTGATGGGCTATATGATTCATGGTATCTCGACAGTCCGGTGGAAAGTGAAAACCAATATGAGCAATTCTTTGAAAAAGAGCTATCTACCTATGTCGAGAACAATTATCCCGTTCAGAAACAACATGTTTTTATTACAGGCTTGAGTATGGGAGGACATGGAGCTTTGTATTTGATGGAGAAAAACCCCGATTATTTCGCCGCTGCCGGAAGTTTAAGTGGTTTGCTTGATCTGCGTGATTGGGGCAATCAATATGGAATTGATCGTATTCTTGGTATTTCAAAAGCCACAGATCCAAACAAAACATTGGAAGAATATTCAGTGTCAGGAAACATTCCTCAACTCATTGTTGCAAATAAACCACTGATCGTCAGTTGTGGGACTGAAGATCCTTTTTACCAAATCAACGTCCGTTTTGCAGAAATATGTAATGACAACTTAATAAATATTCAATTTATCGAAAGTCCGGGTAATCACAACAGCAGTTATTGGCGATCTGCCGTCAAGGCTCATTTCGCGTTTTTTAAAGAGCTGGCAAATTAACAACTACAACTCTCTTTCGCTTTCGATAGTATACGAAAAACTATCGGCGCGGTAATAACCCAAATTGTATTCAACAGGTCGTCCACCCGGATCAAATACAAATCGCTTGCGTTTTAATACCGGACTAGCTGCTGAAATGCTTAGAATTTTACCCACTTCCTCTCCGGCCAAACCTGCACTAATTTCTTCCTGAGATAACTTGACAATAACGGCATGTTCTTTCTCTAGGATTTCGTACAAAGGTTTGGTGAAATCTTCCAAACCAGTCATGCCAATTCGGGGATGAAAATAGGAAACAAAATACACAAATGGATATTCAACACGTCCGCGTAAGCGCTCCAATTTCATAACCTTTTTCCCTACAGGAATACTGAAAAATGACGCGATTTTTTCATCAGCTTCCACCCAGGAAACCTGCAAGTCAAAATTTTTAATTTCAATTCCACTGGCTTTCATCTCCTGTGAGAAGCTCAACCAATTTTGTGCACGTGTGTTCACACTGCGATCGGCAACGCGGGTACCCACTCCTTTTTTTCGAATCAGCAGACCTTCATACACCAGTTTGTTCAATGCCTGTCGTACTGTATTGCGCGAAATTCCCAGTTGTTTGGCGAGGAGCATTTCGTTAGGTAACAAGGCATTATTTTGGTATTCAGGCGCTTCAATCATATCGCGAAGCATTTTCTCTACCTGTGCATGCAAAGGAACCAGGCTTTTATGATCAATGGAAAATCTCATGAATTGGGTGTAAGTTTCACGTGACAAAAATAAACTAATTATGTATAAACCAACCTTCTTTATCCTGCATACGATAAACGATCACTCCCATAGGAAAATCTGAAAGATCGCAACAAAGGATGTGTTCGCCCTCCACATAATGTTGTGTAGAAATCGTTTTTATAACCCTTCCTGATAAATCCAAAAATTGGATGGGAAAATCAGTAGATTGCTGCAACGAAAAATGCAAGGAAATGCTGTTGTGCGCAGGATTTGGAAATGTTTTCACTATCAGGCTTTCCGATTTTTCCGAAGCAATTGTAGGAATCCCTGTAGGCGTAAAAGATGTGTCAATCATCATATACGGAACACGAATAAACTGAGGACGGTACAATTCCACATTACTAAAAATATCCCAAAACGAGCCATTTGAATTGTATGAGATCAGCAACGCGTTGTCCTCATTAAACTGAGGATGGGGATAGGCATTGTAGGTAAATTGAGTAGGGAAAGGAAGCGGAATATCGTATAGAACCGTCAGGTTGCGCCAAGGACCTTCGGGATAATCAGCCGTAAGCGAATATATTTTTGATCCCAACCATATTTCCTGGGTAATCATTACCCATTTTCCTTCATGTTCGAAAACACCAAATTGTTGGGAAGCAGGATGATTGGTTAACCGGCGGGAATCATCGGCATCAGCAGACCAGGTCACACCAGAATAAAACTCCCATTCACCCAGCAGATTACCTGCCGGAGCCCGTGCCACATGCACATAGGGAATGTTACCCGTTTCTTCTTTACGACCATATATGTAGGTGTAATTACCATGTGACATAAGCCTGTCGCCATACATTACACCATTATCTTCAAAATAGGTTAAGGGAGTATTTCCCATCCATTCCAATTCGGGATAGGTAAAAAGAGCCACATAGGTACTTCGAAACTCAAAATTCCAGCCGGTGGTATCGCCATTGGGACCAAACTCCGACATAACGATTTTTAGCGTATTGTTTTCAACCATTCCATGTTCGGGCCAGAACCAGGTTTCTGAATCACCGGTGGACACAAAATCTGTAGGATTATCAAAAGTACCGTTGTATAGTGCCGTCATTACCTCATCCTCTTGTATTAAAGCACAATTGCGAATCATATGCGCTCCTGAAGCAATGGAACTATCCGGATTGGCAATGCCTATAAAACTATCTCCAAACAACCACAGGGTTCTTCCATCAGGCAAAGCAATGGAATAAGTAGCATCACCTGCAATCCAGCCTCCATTCTCGGTGCGGATAAGGTCATTAAAGGTAGAGTCAGGAATAACCTGTGCATATCCGAAAGACAAAAGAAGAAAGGAAAATAGTATAAATAATAACCGCCACATGAAAACTTAGTTTTTAGATGGATAACAAAAAAAGGAGTTGCCCTTGTTTTTTAATCAAAGCAACTCCTAATGAAAAGCTATAAACAATTTAATTAACCAATATTTTGTGACTATTGGATACTTCTCCATTAGTTAGTCTTACGAAATAAATGCCTTGTTCCATTCCCGCAATTTGTATGGTGTTATATTGTTGAACAAGTTCGCTACGCATAACAACCCTACCGGTAATGTCAACAATTTCCATTTTTACTACCTCATGCTGATACGAATTAAATTCGATGTTTAGCTGATCGGAAACTGGATTGGGATACATTGAGATATTGGCATTGGATAGCATTTCTTCAACACCTGTGTTATCAACAACGATAATAGACATGGGAGCACTTACATCATCGGCAGGATTGCGATCCCAATAATCCATATCGCCAATGGCATAACGAAGAAAATATTCGCCTTCCTGATCACCTGTATATATGCGTGGCGAAAATGATAGGGATTGGAAATAAACCATACTGGCTTCATCAGCAGTAACAGCGCCCCACCAATAATATCCGTTAGGAGAAGGAATAGAATCTTCTAAAGTTTGTGAATGCGCAGCATTATAAACTAAAATACCTGAATTGTTGTAGGATGGGTCGGAACAAGTAATGTTAAATGCAATACTGTCCTGAACATCCCACCCGTCGGGAATCATCACCCCAAACAAGCCGTAATCAATCAAGTCGGGATTTGTCCAATCGTTATCCGGATTTCCATCATCCTGAGCGGTAAGGGTTACATTAAAATAACTGTTGATGGTAGTTGATGAGGGCTGAAAAATGCTGGCCCATTCATAACAACCCACAAAAAACAAAGAAGAAAACAAGAATACAATAACCAGTCCTTTGGTGAGAAAAGCTTTACCAAAGAGGCCGTTAACTAGGGTAGATTTTTTTTTCATATTACGTTTGATTATGGTTAAAAATTACTTTGTGCATATGTTCATACATATTAACAAAGCACAAAGATAATACAATTTTGAACGGTTGCCTATCAATTGGTTAAATATTTTTTGAAATGTATTTTCGATATAATGCCATTGCTTTTGGATTAAAACCTTTATCCAGAAAAATATATCACCTGTTTATCGTAAAGACAAATTACATTTTCCGCACACGTTTTCAATCACAACATAGCAACATTCTAAATTGTTAATAATTTCACAATTACCCGATTAAAACCCTTGTCACCTCTATTTTTGTTTTAATTTTGCCGACGTTTTAAATATCAATAAGATGGAGAAAGAAACACTTTTCAACCAATTTCCGCCCATCACTACGGAAGCATGGAAAGAAAAGATTATAAAAGATCTAAAAGGCGCTGATTATGAGCGGAAACTAACCTGGAAAACAGGTGAAGGTTTTACGGTACAGCCTTTTTACAGACAAGAAAACCTGGCCGATATTCCTCATATGGATGCGGCTCCCGGACAATTTCCGTATGTTCGCGGTAACCAAGAAACCCATAATACATGGCTTGTACGTCAGGATATTCAAGTAGACGATATCGCAACAGCCAATGCCAAAGCCCAAGACATCAAATTAAAAGGTGTTGATTCATTGGGATTTAACTTTAAATGCGAAGCAAATCCTACGGAAGATGAAGTAGAAGCTTTGTTGCAAAACATCCGGCTCGACTTGATGGAAGTGAATTTCCGGACGCGCCAACCGCTTTCATTGGTAAAAATGATGGATTCATTGGCAAAAAAATACAACCGTGATCTTGAAAAAGTAAGTGGTTCAGTAGCTTACGACCCCATTGGAACCTACACCACCTGTGGCAAGTTTTCCTCCTCTTTTGATAAAGACATGAGTCAACTGGTTGAAATGCATGAAGCCACAAAACACCTGCCACGTTTTCAATATCTTACCATAAAAGGACAATTATTTAACAGTGCCGGAGCAGGTACCATTAGCGAGTTGGCCTTTACGTTATCGATGGGGGCAGAATACCTGACTTATCTTACCGATAAAGGTTTAGACATTGATGATGTAGCACCACATATTCGCTTTCATATGGCTGTAGGTGGCGACTATTTCATGGAAATCGCCAAATTCAGAGCAGCTCGCTATTTGTGGGCTAAGCTGGTGAATGCATACGGATTGAACAATGCTGAAAACGCTAAAATGCACATCCATTGTTCCAACTCTACCTACAACAAAACCGTTTACGATCCCTACGTGAATATGTTGCGTACAACTACCGAAAGCATGTCGGCCATTTTGGGCGGCGTAAATTCGTTAAGCGTACTGCCTTATAACTCAGTTTACGAAACTGAAACCGTTTTTTCTGAGCGCATTGCCCGCAACCAACAACTCATCCTGAAAGGCGAATCTTATTTGGATAAAATTGCTGACCCTGCTGCTGGCTCCTATTACATCGAAACCTTAACCCACGAGCTCATCCAAAACGCATGGAAATTATTCCTTGAAATAGATGATGAAGGTGGTTATATGGAAGCCTTGAAAAAAGGAATCATTCAGAAAAAGGTAAAAGAAGAAGCCCGTCAAAAAGAAATGGATTTCGCTTTTCGCAGAAAATCCATCCTTGGAACCAATCAATATCCCAACACCAACGAGCAAATTGAGTCGCTACCATCATTCAATATGGCTCAGGTGGAAACTGAAATCGACACCCTTCCTCCAACCCGTGGAGCACAACAGTTAGAAAAATTGCGTTTTGCAACAGATGATTATTCCCGCAAAAATCACCGTCCTAAAGCATGGATGTTTACCTACGGAAACCTAGCCATGCGCAAAGCCCGTTCACAATTTGCCGGAAATTTTTTCGGTTGTGCCGGATTTGAAATTGTGGATAACAACGGATTTACTTCTATCGAACAGGGAGTTGAAGCTGCTCAAAAGGCCAAACCTGAAATCGTAGTGATTTGCAGTGGCGACGAAGAATACGCCACCATAGCTCAACCCATATACGAAGCCTTAAACCAAGATACCATCGTAGTATTGGCCGGTTATCCTAAAGATTTGATTGAATCGCTGCAAGCTTGTGGACTCAAACATTTCATTCATGTTAAAAGCAATGTGCTGGAACAATTATCTGAATTTCAACAAATTCTTGGAATCTAACCCATTAGTTAACCAGCAATAAAAATTTTAAAGATGAAACCTAATTTTAAACATATCAATATCAACAACAATCCGGCTGTTAAAAAGCCCGAAAACAGCATCAAAGCTGATTGGGAAACTCCGGAACACATTGATGTTAAACCCGCTTACACCGCGAACGATCTTAAGGGCATGGGTCATTTGAACTATGCTGCCGGAATTCCTCCATTTTTACGCGGACCCTATTCTACCATGTATGTTACGCGTCCCTGGACCATTCGTCAGTATGCCGGATTTTCCACTGCCGAAGAATCCAATGCGTTTTACCGCAGGAATTTAGCTGCAGGCCAAAAGGGACTTTCTGTGGCTTTCGATTTGGCTACTCATCGCGGTTACGACTCCGATCACGAACGTGTGGTTGGTGATGTTGGAAAAGCCGGTGTGGCCATCGATTCCATCCTCGACATGGAAATTTTATTCGATCAAATTCCGTTGAATAAAATTTCAGTATCCATGACCATGAACGGTGCCGTACTACCCGTACTCGCCTTTTACATTGTTACTGCTCTGGAACAAGGAGCCAAGTTGGAAGAGCTTTCTGGAACCATCCAAAACGATATCCTGAAAGAGTTTATGGTGCGTAACACCTATATTTATCCTCCGGAACCTTCCATGCGTATCATCTCAGATATTTTTGAGTACACCTCACGAAAAATGCCAAAATTCAACTCCATCTCTATCTCAGGTTACCACATCCAGGAAGCTGGTGCTACAGCAGATATTGAGTTGGCTTATACTTTGGCAGATGGACTGGATTATATCCGTACCGGACTAAAATCAGGACTAAAAATCGATGAATTTGCTCCTCGTTTAAGCTTTTTCTGGGGATCGGGTATGAACCACTTCATGGAAATTGCCAAATTGCGCGCCGGACGTATGTTGTGGGCCAAAATCGTAAAAAAATTCGAGCCCAAACTCGAAAAATCCATGGCCTTGCGTACCCACACCCAAACTTCAGGTTGGAGTTTGACCGAGCAAGATCCATTTAACAATGTGGCCCGTACTTGCGTAGAAGCGCTGAGTGCGACTTTAGGTCATACCCAAAGTTTGCACACCAATGCCTTGGATGAAGCCATTGCATTACCCACAGAATTTTCAGCACGCATTGCTCGTAACACACAGATTTACTTACAAGAAGAAACAGAAATTTGTCGTTCAGTAGACCCATGGGCAGGTTCTTACTACGTTGAAACACTCACCAAAGAATTGGCTGAACGCGCATGGAAACTCATCGAAGAAGTAGAAGAAATGGGCGGCATGTCGAAAGCCATCGAAACCGGTTTACCAAAAATGCGTATTGAGGAAGCCGCTGCTCGCAAACAGGCCCGTATCGACTCACGTAAAGATGTGATTGTAGGCATTAATCGCTACAAACTTGATAAGGAAGACCCCATTGAAACGCTGGAAATCGATAATACCGCCGTTCGTGAAGCACAACTTGCCCGCCTGAAAAAATTGCGTGCCAACCGCGATGAAGCAGCCGTTCAACAATGTCTGGAAGCCATTACCAACGCTTGCGAAACCGGAGAAGGTAACTTACTTGAATTAGCCGTTGAAGCCGCAAAAAACCGTGCAAGTCTTGGAGAAATTTCGTACGCTTGCGAAAAAATAATGGGAAGGTATAAAGCAGTGATTAGATCAATATCAGGAGTTTACGCCGCCGAAGCCGGTGATGACGATTCCTTTAAAAAAGCACGAGAACTGGCCGATAAATTTGCCGAACTGGAAGGTCGCAGACCTCGTATTATGATTGCCAAAATGGGTCAGGATGGTCACGACCGCGGAGCCAAAGTGGTAGCCACAGGTTATGCCGACATCGGATTTGATGTAGACATAGGACCTCTGTTCCAAACTCCTGCTGAAGCTGCCCGTCAGGCTGTTGAAAACGATGTGCATGTATTGGGTGTATCCAGTTTAGCTGCAGGACACAAAACGCTTGTTCCACAGGTTATCGAAGAGCTAAAAAAACTAGGACGTGAAGACATCATGGTAATTGTTGGAGGTGTAATTCCAACGCAAGATTATCAATTTTTGTTTGATGCTGGTGTTGTAGCTGTCTTTGGACCCGGAACTGTAATTTCTGATGCAGGTATTTCCATGCTGAATTTGCTGATTGAGGCAAGAAAGTAAGCAATAATTCCAAAATAACAAAAGCGCATTGTCAGTGTATTCATCTGTTAATGCGCTTTTTATATATATTTTTGAAAATATTTTACTTTTCTCTTGTTATTTAGACTAAATCTATATAGTTTTGCTTCATCAAATCTGGTACGGATAGCATACTATCGGGATTGTTAAAGACTACTACCTCTACTACTAAAAAACTAACTGCTATCGGTACTGGATTTTTTTTGCCTAAGAATTCAGAAACAAGCATTCATAGAATCAAACCATACTTTATAAGTTTTTACCTACTTGCCTGCAAGGGAGAAAGGTCAGGTCGTAAAGCACCTCAACCGATCTGATTTAATATATCTGATCCAACACTTCTCCTTTGGTCGGAATATCAAACTTGAAGTTGGTGGTTTTAATCCAGGAATATAACTTTGGAGCAATGGACTCAACCGGAGTATAGAAGATGGATTTCTCACACGTTTCTTTTTTAAACACACTTCGGCTTCCATCGAAATAGTTAATTATGAAAATCAAAATGCTCAAGACCAAGGCTCCTTTAAGAAGACCAAAAATTGCTCCTGCAAGCTTGTTAAAAAAACCAAGCAATAATATGTCGATGAACTTTTGCAATATCTTGCCCACTGTAACTACTACCACAACAACAACTAAAAAAGTAACAATAAAGGCAATGGCCGCCAGATAGCTTGGATCGATACTGAACCATTTGTTCAATAAATCAGCGGCTAAATCAGAAAAATAAAAGGCAAAATACAATCCCAAAATCAGCGCTGCCAAACTGGCCAATTCAATAATAATTCCTTTTTTAAAACCATTGTAGGCGAATAACAACAAAGGAATCAACAAAATAATGTCGAGTATATTAACTTCCATATATCGTTTATTTTCGGGGTTTTAATCTTCGGGTAAGCTCGGTAGAAAATACAAAATCGTTAAGTTCCTTATTGGTGGTTTCTAAAATCCCTTTGTGATCTCCTTCCCACCAAAGTTGTCCTTTATAGATGTAGGCAATTTTCTGACCAATTTGTAACACCGAATTCATATCGTGGGTGTTGATGACAGTAGTCATTTGGAATTTTTCGGTAAGCTCCGAAATAAGCTCATCGATTACTTCTGCCGTTTTTGGATCGAGACCAGAATTGGGTTCATCGCAAAACAAATATTGTGGATTTAAAGCAATGGCACGGGCAATGGCCACCCGCTTCACCATCCCTCCACTAATTTCAGAAGGATATTTGGCATTGACATTCTCCAATTTAACCAACGCAAGTACCTCGTTTACACGTGCTCGCTTTTCTTCCAAGGAATTGTTGGTAAACATATTTAATGGAAACATCACATTTTCTTCCACCGTATAAGAATCAAAAAGTGCTCCCCCTTGAAAAAGTACCCCCATTTCTTTTCGAACGGTTTTCTGCATTTTTCCCTTCAGGTTCGAAAATCGCCTGCCATCAAAATTAATTTCACCTGCATCGATATCAAGCAGGCCAATACAGCATTTCATCAACACCGTTTTTCCTGAACCACTCTGACCAATGATTAGGTTTGTTTTTCCCTTCTCAAAGGTGGTACTAATGTCTTTTAACACTTGTTGCCCATCAAAGGACTTGGAAATATTTTTTACTTCGATCATGTGAGCAACATCTGGGTGAGTAACAAATCGAAAACAATAATTAAAATACTGCTGATAACCACAGCCTGGGTACTGGCTTTGCCTACCTCAACAGATCCGCCTTCAACGGTATAACCTTTATATCCGGCCACAGAAGCCAAAATAAAAGCAAAAACCAAGGTTTTAATTAATGCATAGGTAATTGAAAACGGATCCCAAAAGGACTGAAGTCCATCGATAAAAGCCACCGATGTTACCTGACCCGTCACTACCACAGCAAACCAACCTCCAAATAAACCCACGCCCATCGAAAAAATAATGAGTATGGGGTTGTAAATCATGGCAGCTGTAATTTTGGGGAGGATAAGGTAGTTGGCCGGATTTATTCCCATTACTTCCAGAGCATCAATTTGTTGGGTTACACGCATGGTACCAATTTCGGAAGCAATACTCGAACCTACTTTACCTACCAAGATTAAACTGATGATGGTGGGGGAAAATTCAAGAATCATCATTTGCTTGGTGGTGTAACCAATCAGCCACATGGGCACCAAAGGGTTGTCGATATTATACGCTGTTTGCAGTGCAATGATCCCTCCGGTAAACAACGAAATAAAGGCCACCAGTCCAATGGAACTAACTCCAAGCGCCTGAAAATCAATAATTAATTGTTTCCTAAACACACGTCCTTTATCAGGCCTTTTAAAAGCCTGAAATATTATTATCAGGTATTTACCAATTTCGCTAATCATAGTTTTAATCTAAGGGCTAAGGTAGGCCATTTTTATCAACCGATATTGTCTTCATTCGAAATTCTTATTCTCAATAACGTCAGTATTGCAAAAATATTGGTCATTGCTTCACTTCATCATTGCCAAGCTTATCAATAGAAATACGATACTTAGACGGATGCTTTTTAAAATCAGAAACAGAAACTCCTGTTATCGACTTAAACTGAGTAGACAAATATTGCACACTACTATAACCCATCATAAAAGCAATTTCACTTAATGTAAGTTCATCCTCTACGATTAGCGATTTTATTTTTTCTATTTTTTGGAGAATAATGTATTTCTCAAGAGTAATTCCTTCATATTTCGAAAAAACAGAAGACAAATAGGGATATGTTTTTCCAAATTTCCCCACCAAATAGTCAGAATTTCTAACCATCGCATTGAAGGTGGTATGATGCACCAATGAAATAACGGCATGTCTGATTTCTTCTACCAGAATTCCCTCTTTATTTTTGATAACGGAAAAACCATTCGATTCCAACATTTTTTCAATCGAATCGATGGGCGTTTTTTCCGGATCGAACCTAATAACCACTTCACCCAAAGATATTTTAGCAACTTTCACGCCCATAGCCTGCAAATCCATTCGCACAACCCGCACACAGCAGTCGCAAATCATATGGCCTAAATGAAGGGTACATCTTTTCATTGAAGACAAATATAGCAATATTACAATCCGGATAAAGGTTAAGCTTGCTGATGAACTTGCTTTGCTTACAATAAATGAGGTAATTTGCAGTTAATACTAAACTGAAAATAAAACCAACATGGTGCATATAAAACACTTCACCTCTCTGTTACTCATTTTAATGGGCATTTCGAGTCTTTCGGCACAAGACTCAGGTATTGGTACTTGGCGAACACATCTTCCATACAAGGATGTTATTGATGTAGCTTTGGTACACAACACGGTATATGCGGCGACTCCTTATAGCATGTTCATTTATAACCAGGATGACAATAGCGTGGTTCTTTTTGACAAGGTTAAGGGCCTAAGTGATGTAGGCATAAATAAAATAGCCTTTAACGCCTCGGTAGACGCCCTTTTGGTAGCTTATTCTAACGCCAACCTCGACGTAGTTTACCCCAGCGGCAGCGTCGTAAATATTTCTGATATACGCGATAAGGAAATTTTGGGAAACAAAACCATTAATAACATCCTGATAAAGGACAAGTTAGCCTATTTATCGTGCGGATTTGGAATTGTAATTGTCGATATGGAACGTTTGGAAATATACGACACCTGGTACATGGGTCCCGAAGGAAATGCCTTTAACGTCCTTGACTTAACTTTTAACGACACTTCCTTTTTTGCCGCAACAGAAAGTGGTATTTACTTTGCCGATGTAAACGCCAATAATTTAGCTGATTATCAGCAATGGGATAAAGATAATTCCATGATTCACCCCAATCTGAAATATAATTTGATAACAAATTTTCAGGGGAAAATTTTCACCAACTATTACACAGGACAATGGTCGGCCGACACCATGTTTGTTTTTGATGGAACTTCGTGGGATTATTTTGACAGAGAAAATAATTACGCTCGTTATCAGATGGTGGTCGCCGAAAACCAATTGCTTATTGTTAACCGAGGATTTGTTGATGTTTATACTAATTTGTTAGAAAAAGACATGACGCTATATCGCCCTTCAGATGTGGGACTTACACCTCTTTCGGTAACCGCTGACGATCAGTCTTATTGGGTTGGTGATGCCAATGTAGGTTTAGCTAAAGTCTGGAACAGAGGATGGAGTGGAGAATTTATCAAACCCAATGGCCCGGGAACCAAAAATATTTTTGATTTAGACTGTGGAGGAACAAGTGTTTGGGTAGCTTCTGGCGGTCATGAATCCGATTGGGGAAAAGGATATATGGTGGATGGTGTTTTCTCTTCACAAGATGGAAGCTGGACCACACATAATCGTGGAAACACCCCTGCTTTCGACACCATTTCTGATTATGTTACGACAAAAGTTGATCCCAATAATACTGACATCGCCTATATTGGCACCTGGGGAGGAGGATTACTCAAATTTGAGAATAACGAACTAACCACAATTTACGACAAGAGCAATTCGTCAATACAACCGTGGAGCAGTGCGCCTTCGCTCACCATCGTAAGCGGTATTGATTATGACAACAACCACAATCTGTGGGTGGCCAACTCAGGTGCACCCAACCTGCTATCAGTCATGAAAAACAGTGGTTCATGGGTTTCGTACAATCTTGGCGGTGGTTTAAGCGGAAAAGATATTGCTGAACTCATGGTCGATGGCTACAATCAAAAATGGATTATCAAGCGGTCGGATGGCTTCATTATTGTATTCAGCGACAACAACACTCTTGACGATCCAACCGATGATCAGGTAAAAACTCTTCGATCCACAGCAGGTTTAGGTAATATCCCAGGAAACAAAGTCTACTCGTTTGCCACCGATCTGGATGGTGAAGTCTGGGTGGGAACAGATAAGGGTATTTGTGTGTTTTATTCACCCGAAAATATTTTTAACACCGGAACCAATTACGATGCTCAGCAGATTCTTGTTCCAAGAAACGATGGTTCTGGCTTAGCTGATATTCTTTTAGAAACAGAACTGGTAACTGCCATCACAATTGATGGTGCCAACCGCAAATGGATTGGTACCGAACGAACAGGAGTTTTTCTTTTCTCGCCTGACGGACAAGAAGAAATACATCATTTTACAGCTGAAAACAGCCCTTTGCTTTCCAATCAAATTGTAAGCATTGGCATCGATCAGGATGGAGAAGTATACATTGGTACAGCCAACGGATTGATTTCATATCGGGGAACCGCAACACCGCCAAATCCTCCGGGTTCAAATGTATATGCATATCCAAACCCTGTTCGCGAAACCTATCATGGAGATATCGCGATTAAAGGTTTGGTGAGTAATTCATACATTAAAATTACTGATTCCTTCGGAAACTTAGTGTATGAAACCATCAGCGAAGGAGGCCAAGCCATTTGGAATGGTAAAAATTTTGATGGTCGTGAAGTCGCTACAGGTATGTACATGGTATTTGCCTTTACCGAAGACAAATCAGAAAAAGTGGTAACTAAAATACTGGTGGTAAGGTAGTAAGATAAGTCAGGAGAAGGAAGATAGAAGTTGGAAATATATAGACTGAAAGTGTATTTATTGAGTTAATTTCATGCATATTTACGTACTTTTTTTCACAAGAGTCTGTAAATTGTATGCATAAAAAAAAGGAGGCCATAGTTACTTATGACTTTCTGTTTTTCAACAGTATATTGACAACCTAATGCAAGAGGAAAGAATCTGAACATCGGGTATTTATTGTAACACATTGGTTTATAATAATTAATTTCTCAAAAGCTATAAATAAGACAAGTCTCTGTTTGACAATCTTTCTGTCGAATGGCTAAATGACTATGAGAATCAGGTGCCTGAAAAAGGAAGTGCAATTTCCCCTATTATAAATTACTGAGGAGTATATAGAAAGTGGCAAATCTTACGGTAAAGGAAGGCAATATGTAAGTCGAGCGATATTCCTTTGGTAAAAAAAATATGAGGCCTGTAGCTATTCCTCTCGTGAACCATGTAATGCAGGCAATAATTTCAAATGTTATAAACCAATAGTAAACTTATTCATCTCACCATTTCTATTATACGTAAAAACATATAAACATACAAATTTTCCATTATATATACGCAATTGCATATAATGAAGAGGATATCACAATTTGTAAAAAATAGCCGTAAGGAGGTAAACCTTACCCAGAAAAAGTTTGCCCAACGAGCAGGCCTTGCCCTTACCGTTTTAAAAAAAAATTGAACAAGTTTTGGGTGGACGCTATCACCTGCTTATGATTTGCTTAATGTGTCAGTACTTAATCCTAAAGATAAAGAAGAACTTGCTTTGCCTATTGATGGTAAAAAGAAAAAGTTGAAACGGATACATTTTGAATTATTTGGCAGCTCGTTAGGCCTAAATTCTAAACAAATATCTGGTGTATTTAATCGTTACTAGGCAAACTCACCTATTGTTGAAAACATTATTGATTAATCTTTTCTTTAGACTGAAATAAAATCAAAATACCTGGAACTTTTTCATGATCGTCATGCAATTCTGTTTTTATAACGGGTATCATGACTGCCATACACGATCGAAACATCCCAAACTCTGTGGGTTTATTTACCACCTGTACATTACAGACAGAATGTGACATTATTATAACAAGAAACGGGAAAAACTTTAAGAAATCCGAAATACCTGTGATGTCCCCTGACGAATTCCTAATTAGTATTAAGGAATAAACACCTACGCCCAACAATGCATCATACTTTATAACGGGTTACGTTATGAAAATGAGTATTTTAGTTTCAATTTTAAATTAGTGTGGCAAGAAAGATTTGTCTTTCAAAGGCTCAGCATAATACCTCGAACATTATGAACCAGAAACGTGAGTTTATAAACAAGAACTATTTAGGATTGAACTATTTTTTCCATATATTTTCTATCTCTTCTAAAGATTTTCTTTTTGTTTCCGGAATAAACTTTATGACAAAAATGGCTGCTAGAATTGAAAATACACCATACATCCAATACGACAAGCCATGATTAAATAATTCAGTTAATGTTGAATTATCATTTAATAATGGGAATGTCCATGATATAAGCAAATTCGCTAACCATTGTGCTGCAACAGCAATAGACATTGCCCCTTTTATAGAATTTGGGAAAATCTCAGATAACATTACCCATGTAACAGGCCCCCACGACATGGCAAATGCCGCTACATATACTAACATCCACACAAGGCTCAACACCCCTATTTGATTAAAATATAGACTTGTACCTAAGCCAAACATACTTGCTCCCATAACAAAAGCGCCAATTATTAATAAAGGTTTTCTTCCAAACCTATCAACAGTTAGTATTGCTAGAACAGTAAATGCAATATTTATACAACCAACTATAATTGTTTGCAGTAAGGAACTTTCTGTTGAAGCTCCCATATTATTAAAAATTTTAGATGCGTAATAAAGCACAACATTAATGCCTACAAGTTGTTGAAATACCGATAATAAAATTCCAATAATTAATACCCTTGAACCATATGCTAACCAAGGTCTTGTTTCTTCTTTAAGGGATTCTTCAATTGATGCTATTCGGATATTTGCATTTTCCTTTCCTTCAATCTTTTGTAGTACATTCAATGCTTTTTCATGTTCTTTTTTCAAGATAAGGAAACGCGGTGTACGGGGAACAAAAAATAATAATACGCCAAATAATGTTGCCGGTATTATTTCCGATAAAAACATATATCTCCAACCAACTGTTTGAATCCATTCTTCGGTTTGACCTTTTACAATCATATAATTAACAAAGAAAACCACAAGCATTCCAAACACAATAGCAAACTGATTCCATGAAACCAATTTTCCACGTTTATGTGCTGGAGCAATTTCTGCTATATACATTGGCGATAGCATTGAAGCTATTCCCACACCTATCCCTCCAATAATTCTATAGAATATAAAAGTTGAAATAACTTCCATTCCGAAAAAACTTAGACTATCAGGAAAGGAAGAACCTATAGCGGATATAAGAAATAAAAATGATGAAATTATTAAGCCTTTTTTTCGACCTATCTTCTGAGCTATAAAACCGGCAAGAGAGCCACCAATAATACAACCGATAAGTGCACTGGAGATTGTAAATCCATTAATTGAATTCAGCATTTGTTCTGACACTACTGCATCTATACTTAACACATACGACAAAGTGCCTATATAGGTAATTGCCAGTACAATAATTGATGAAGCAAATCTCCTTTTAGTGAATAACTTACGTAAGAATGAGAATATTGTAAATGCAATAATAGATACAACACCTACAAGAAGAATTTTATATTCAACAACTACCTTTAAAAATATCTGTTCATTGTTAACTAAGGGTTCGATAAAATAGCTTTCTAAGGTTCCAATTGCACCATTAATTACAGCCGTATCATAACCAAAAAGCAAACCCCCAATGGTAACGACTAACGTTATAAAAACAAGATAAAAGTTTTTCATAATAGTTTTTTTTTAAAGCACCCCCCAGATTTATAATTAAATGCAATTGGCAAACACGCCATTAGTTCTATTGGTGATGTCGTTTTTTCTTTTGAAGTAAATATATGTTTGTAAGGGTTAAAACAGGTAAGTTGCATATCTACCAAATTGGTATTGAAGAGATGCTTGTGAACTTCGTAATCGAATACTGCTTTTTGTTGTTGTGTCTCATCGTTATCAGCAATTGAAACTACTCCATTCTGAGTTTGTATTCCTATGTCATCCATATTGTACTCCTTCTTTTTCAGGACTTATTGAAATGTACTCACCAGTTTTAATATTGTTCCATTGATGTACATCTAAGCTTCCTAATTTGCCTTTTTCTGTGGCAAAGATTCTAAATGCTATTTTGAATGATTATTTCATATAGTTCTTGCTTACCACTTATCATTTCAGGAGCCGACTGCGATTTTGCAATTGCAGACAATTCTTCTAAGCTTAATTTTCCTTCTGTAAATTTCTTTCCATCACCACTATTAAAGCTTGCATACCTATTGTTGAGCAACTCTAAATAATTTGACTTCTTTAATACTTTATCGGCAACAATATATGCACGAGCAAAGGCATCCATAGCTCCAATATGGGCAATAAACAGATCTTCAAGGTCGGTTGAATTTCTTCTTACTTTAGCATCGAAGTTTATTCCTCCTCCACCAAAGCCATTGTTTTGAATTATAACCAAACATGCCTCAACTAATTCTTGAACATTATTTGGAAATTGATCTGTATCCCAGCCATTTTGATAATCTCCTCTATTCGCATCAATACTGCCTAATAAATTATTATCGGCAGCAACCTGTAGCTCATGCTGAAAAGTATGTTGCGCTAATGTTGCATGATTTACCTCAATATTTAGCGAGAAGTCATCGAGTAAATCATACTGACGTAAGAAACCAATTACTGTTGCAGCATCAAAATCATATTGGTGCTTAGAAGGCTCCATTGGCTTTGGTTCAATAAAAAACTTTCCTTTAAAACCATTTGCGCGAGCATAGTCTCTAGCAGAATGTAAAAAACGTGCAAAATTATCGAGTTCTTGATTCATTTTTGTATTAAGCAAACTCATATAACCTTCTCTACCACCCCAAAAAACATAGTTTTGGCCATTCAGAGCTATAGTAGTATCTAAAGCATTTTTTACCTGCGCAGAAGCATGTGCCAATACTTTAAAATCTGGATTCGTTCCTGCGC
Organism: Bacteroidales bacterium; assembly: GCA_041582875.1. GTDB lineage: Bacteria > Bacteroidota > Bacteroidia > Bacteroidales > F082 > UBA6244. Next base: position 25,945 of record JBFHGX010000034.1, read on the forward strand.
CATTCATATAACGCGCATGAGAAAACAGGTTTGCAGTTCCCCATAATAATTTAACACCAGATTCGTCTTGTTTTTGCTTTGCATATTCTGTTATAGCGTATAATCTTTTTTCAGATTCAGCAATTGTTTCACCTTCATCAACAAGGTCGAAATCATGAAAACAATAAAACGGAACACCTAGTTTTGTAAAAAACTCAAATGCAGCATCCATTTTTGTTTTTCCTTTAGAAATGGCATCTGTAGACAAAAGCCATGGCAGATCACGTGTTCCTCCACCAAATGGATCGGCACCTGTTCCACAGAATGAATGCCAATATGCAACAGCAAATCGTAAATGTTCTTTTAAGGTTTTTCCATTCACTACTAGATTTTCATCATAGTATTTAAATGCTAATGGATTACACGATTCTTTTCCTTCAAATTTTATTTTTTCAATTCCTCTAAAAAACTCCATAATATTTTCAATTCTATATAATTATTTATCTAAATTATTATCTAATATCTTTTTCCAATTCTCATACAACTCATGAATATGTGAATTTTGTTCTGGCTCGTATTTTTTAAGCATCTCTAAACCCTCAAACGCCTGTTCGTAAGTTGCATAAAAACCAGTGCCAATAGCAGCTCCTCTTGCTGCTCCTAATGCTCCATTTGTGTCATACAATTCAATAGGGATATTCAATAAATTTGTCACTGTTTGAGAAAATACATCGCTTAAGAAAAGATTTGCAGTGCCTGCTTTAATTACTTTTGGCTTAGCATCGAAAACAGATTCTATGATATCAAATCCGCTTTTAAACGAAAAGGCGATTCCTTCTTGCACGGCTCTATACAAATGAGCTCTGGTATGAATATTAAACTGCAAACCATGCAGTGATGCTCCAATATCTTGATTTTCATAAATTCGCTCTGCTCCATTGCCAAAAGGAAACATTAAAAGTCCATCACTTCCTACATTAATAGTGGCTGCTAAAGAATTCATTTCTTCATATGATAAATTCTCTGTTGCCCAATTTGATTGAGCCCAATTATTTAATATGGCACAACCATTGATACACATTAAAATTCCTAGATGAGGATGTTCTTTTGAGTGGTTCACATGAGCAAAAACATTTACTCTTGATTTTTCATCAGCTGCAATAGTATCAGTAACTCCGTATACAACACCAGAAGTACCTGCGGTTGCAACGAAATCGCCTGCATTTATTGCGCCTAAAGAAAGTGCATTATTAGGTTGATCTCCTGCTCTGTAACTAATGAGGGTACCTTGTTTTAAGCCAAACTCTTGAGCTGCATTTTGAGAAACCTCTGCTTGTTTCCCCACATTATCCAGAACTTCAGGAATCATATTTGAATTTAATCCCCAAGCATCAAAAAGATAATGCGCTGTTTTATGCTCCTTAAAATCCCACGCAATACCTTCAGACAAGCCAGAAATAGTTGTGCTAATTTCTCCACTTAAACGCATTGCTACATAATCACCTGGAAGCATAAATTTATAGATCTTCTTATATATTTCTGGTTCATTTTGCTCAATCCATTTCAGTTTTGAAATAGTAAAATTGCCAGGTAGATTTAAGCTTTTATCTAAACATTGTTGAGCGCCAACATCTGGAAGAAAAGTTTGACCTGTTTCCACAGCTCTACTATCGCACCAAATAATTGCAGGACGTAAAACTTCGCAGTCTTTATTAACGCACACTAGCCCATGCATTTGATAGCTAATTCCTATTGCTGAAATCGATGAAAGTTCAACTGATTTTCCAATTTCTGTAATACATTCTTTTATATAAGAAATCCATGTTTCTGGATCTTGTTCTGCCCATCCTTTTTGCACAGCAATAATTTCCATTTCTTGTTTTGGTGCAAAGCCTGAGGCAATCTCTTTTTGTAATAAGCCATCAAAAACCGATACTTTTATACTAGAACTACCTAAATCTATTCCTAAAAAAATGCTCATATATTTAAACTAGTTTATTTCTACCTGTATGCCGACAAGGTCCACTGAATTTGGGCCAACAAATATTTCAAAAACCCCTTTTTCAAACACCTCTTTCATTTCTTTATTTATGAGAGTTAAATCTGATGTATGTAGTTGAAATTCGACTGTTTTTTGCTCTCCTGCTTTTAATGTAATTTTCTCAAATCCTTTCAAACGGATGTGTGGTTGCGCAACTGAAGCAACTATATCTTGCACATATAACTGCACAACCTCTTTTCCAGCGACTGAGCTTATATTTTTAACATCAACAGAAGCATGTATACTGTCATTTTTCACTGCAACAGAAAAATTTGAATACTCAAATTCAGAGTAGCTTAATCCATATCCAAATGGATATAATGGCTCTGTTGAGATATCTAAGTAATTATTTGCAAAGCGTGATTGTTCTTCACGTATATAAAAATCATGAGATGTTCGTCTGTAATTATAAAATATTGGAATTTGTCCTGTATTTAAAGGCATAGTCATTACTAATTTACCCGATGGATTTTCTTTTCCAAATAATATATCGGCAACAGCAAAACCACCCATTGTGCCAGGTTGCCATGCTTCAAGAATAGCGTTTGAATATTCCTTCACTTTTCTAAAATCAAATGGACGACCGTTTACCAATACTGTAATAATAGGTTTTCCGGTTTTATGAATAGCTTCTAATAATTCATTTTGAGCACCGGGTAAACTTAACTCACTCACGCTTCCTCCTTCTCCGCTCATCCAATACTCTTCACCAAGTACTAGAACTACGACATCTGCTTGATTTGCAATAGCTACTGCTTCATCAATTAATTCTAATCCTTTTTTCTCAAAGCCATCCAAAATTATACCTTGCTCATATGAAATTTTTGTGCCGGTATTTACAACTGCTTGTATACTCTCTACTATTGAAGTAACATCATCTACATTACATTGAGAATATTCAGCTCCCCACCAACTCATTAAATCTTTCTTTCTATCGGCAAGTGGACCAATAACGGCAATATGTTTTATGGTTTCTTGAATTGGCAAAATGTTATTCTCATTCTTAAGCAAGACCATTGATTCGGCAGCAGATTTTCTTGCAAATTGCAAATGTTCAAATGACGACTGCACCGTTTCTTCACGTTTTTTATCTAAGTATTTATACGGGTCATCAAACAAACCTAATTCAAACTTAAGTGCTAAAACCCTTGCTGCAGCTCTATCAACAGCAGACTCGTCAATTTTTCCAGTTTGCACTAGTTCAACGAGCTTATCACTATAAAATTCAGAAACCATATCTACATCAACCTGTGCATTTATTGCTTGCAGAACAGCCTCTGTTTTATCGGCAGCTACTCCAATCTTTATAAGATTTTCAAGTGTTCTCCAATCGGTAATCAGTAAGCCTCCAAACTCTAATTCGTTTCGTAATAAATCAACAAGGATTTCTTCATTTGCAGTTGCTGGAATTCCATCAATTGCTGAATATGCACACATTATACTTTTTACATCGGCATCAATAGCTGCTTTGAATGGGTCAAGATAAATTTCCCGCATTTCTCTTTCAGAAAAATCACCAATATTATAATCTCTACCAGCTAAAGCATCACCATAACCAATAAAGTGTTTCGCACAAGCAGCAATAGTTGAAGAATCACTTAAATCATTGCCTTGAAAACCTTTTACCCGTTCATAAGCAATACATGAAGATAAATATGGGTCTTCACCAGCACCCTCAACAATTCTTCCCCAACGGGGATCACGGGAAATGTCGACCATTGGAGCATATGTTAAATGTATTCCAGAAGCTGCAGCTTCTTTGGCAGCAATAGAAGCAGCCGTTCTTATTGATGATAAATTCCAACTACAAGCTTCTGCCATTGGACTTGGAAAGATAGTCTTATAACCATGAATTACGTCTTCTTGAAACATAATTGGAATACCCAAGCGAGATTCCTCTACGGCAATTCGTTGTAGGTGGTAATTCGTTTCTACACCATTACTTTTTAAAACGCAACCAACTTTTCCTTTACGAATCTCTCTATCAATATATTCGGCATCATTAGTTTCAGACTTAGCAGCAATCAGATTTAGTTGCGCTACTTTTTCTTCTAATGTCATTCTTTGTAATAAATCTTCTGTTCTCTCCATAATTGAATAATTTGAATCCTTATACAGAGAGTCTGAATTACAAGCACTCAAAGCAATAAAGCCTATGATTATTAACAGATTAAAGTTTTTCATCTTAGTTTAGTGTTACAAGAATTTCCGTTAAATCCTCACTATTTGATGAAGTACCCACAAGCAGTTTAAACTCGCCTGGTTCAAAATTGAAATTCATGTTTTGATCATAAAATGATAAATCATGTTTTGAAAGACTAAATTGTACCCTTTGAGTTTCCCCCTTTTTAAGTGTGACTTTCTTAAAAGCTTTTAACTCTTTTACTGGTCGTGTAACTGAGCACACAACATCATTAACATATAATTGAACTACTTCAGCACCATCATAATCACCCATATTTGTTATATCTAAAGACAGCTCAATGGTTTCATTATTAGTGGCTTTTGCTTGTACATTCGTTATATCAAATTCACTATATGAAAGCCCATAACCAAAATCATATAAAGGAGTTACATCATCAAATAAATAACCTCTACGTGCGGTTGGTTTATAATTATAATACGAAGGAATATGCCCAACCGAACGCGGAATACTAATAGCCAATTTCCCTGAAGGATTAATAGTTCCATCAATAATATCGGCAACTACCCGACCCGACTCTTGACCTAAATACCAACAGTCAATAATTGCATTTGCTTTTTTATCAATTTCAGTAATTGCTAAAGGTCTACCATGATTTAGTACAACAATAATTGGTTTTTTGAGTGCATATAAACTTTCAAATAATTCATTTTGTAGCCCAACCATTTGAAGATCTGTTCTATCACCTAAATGGTTCTCTTGCCATGCCTCACGAGAAGTTTGTTCATTTCCACCAATACACAATATAACTACATCTGATTGTTTTGCAACTGTTATAGCCTCTTGCAAAAGCAGTCTATCCTCTTTTTCAGAAGTGCGTTTTACTTCATCTTCAAACCAACTACCATCGTCGGTAGTGATACCACAACCTTTTGAATATAAAACCCTGTTTTTTGTTCCAAACTTCTCTTCAATGCCTTGGTAAATAGTTTTGAAATTTTCATTCGGACAAGAATATCCGCCAATAGCATGATATTTTGCATTTGGTCCGATTACAGCAATAGTTTTATTCTGAGATGTAAGGGGAAGTATATTGTCATTCTTTAATAGAATAGCGCTTTCTGAAGCAATTTCATAGGATAATTCTACAGCTTCTTTACTTTCTGAAATTGCCTTAGCATCTTCAACAACCACATAAGGGGAATCAAATAAACCTGCATAAAACTTATAATGAAAAAGTCTTCTCACTGCATTATTTAAGTAAACTTCATCTAATTCGCCATTTTCAATAAGCTCTTTTAAAAGAACATATGCATTTGGTTCTGGGAGTTCAATATCAACACCAGCCATTAAAGCTTGTTTTGCTGCTTCTTGTAAAGTTGCAACAGTATGATGACGCTCTTCAA
>JBFHGX010000035.1:0-29831 GCA_041582875.1 Bacteroidales bacterium
ATATCGAAGGAAAACCCCAACTTCAGCATTCAGCGTTCGGTGTTCGACATTCAGTATTCAAAAAGAATAAAACTAAAAATGAATAATGAATATCGATTAACGAATCATGAACTTCGAAGGAAAAACCCCACTTCGACATTCGAAATTCAGTGTTCGACATTCAGTATTCAAAAATGAAATGTAAAAATGAAAAAATTTGATTTAGAAGAAAGGCTTATTGATTTTTCTGTTTTAATAATCAAATTGACGAATGAAATGCCGAGCTCAAAGGCAGGAAATCATTTATCAAGCCAATTGGTTCGATCAGGAACATCAGTTTCTTTGAATTACGGAGAAGCGCAGAGTGCTGAATCCAGAAAAGACTTTATTCACAAAATGAAAATTATTCTAAAGGAATTGAGAGAGACTTTTGTGTGTCTGAAAATAATTCATCTCAGTAAATTATTTGAATCTGAAAATCTGTTAATTGATTTGAAAAAAGAAACAAATGAATTGATTTCAATTTTTGTAAAGAGTATTGAAACCGCACAGAAAAAACTCAACACTTCGATTTGAGATTGGACCTAAAAAAAGAAATAGAAAAAAATGGAATAATGAATATCGATTAACGAATCATGAATATCGAAGGAAAACCCCAACTTCAGCATTCAGCGTTCGGTGTTCGACATTCAGTATTCAAAAAGAATAAAACTAAAAATGAATAATGAATATCGATTAACGAATCATGAACTTCGAAGTAAAACCCCCACTTCGACATTCGAAATTCAGTGTTCGACATTCATTATTCAAATAACAATAAAAAATAGTATCCTATGAATCTTGGTATATTTTCCGATGAGCACTTCATGAAAGAAGCGCTGAAAGAAGCAGAAAAAGCCCGTTTGCAAAACGAGGTCCCTGTGGGAGCGGTAATTGTATACGATAACCGCATTATCTCGCGTGGCCATAATCTGACTGAAACGCTCAATGATGTTACGGCTCATGCCGAAATGCAGGCCTTTACCTCAGCAGCCGACTTTATTGGCGGCAAATACCTCAAAGACTGCACGCTATATGTATCTCTGGAGCCCTGTGTGATGTGTGCCGGAGCTGCCTATTGGACACAAATCAGCCGGGTGGTTTTTGGTGCTTATGATGAAAAAAGAGGGTTTTCCAGGTTGCCAGCACCCATTTTGCATCCCACTACCAATGTGGTGGGCGGTATTATGGCTGACGAATGCGGTGATTTGATTCAGGAGTTTTTTAGGGAAAAGAGAAAGTGAAAAAACTGAAATTTGCTAGATCCACCCGGGAACTTTTTAGCAATTTCTTAAAAACAAGTGTCATATTTTATAGGATGGACGTCCCCTGGTTAAGTTTTAAAGAAATGTAAAACGGAAGATCATTAAAAAGTAAGCGCTATTTCTTCTGCACAAGCCATACATCTTGTTGCGCTTTTCCATCATTTGAAGGTGTTTCAATATGCTCAAGAATTTTCATTCCTTCAAATAGCTTTTCCATAAAATCTTTAGGATGATAGGCCGTGTAAGTGCGGTGACCTTCCGCTGTCATCCCTCTCACAATAAGCTCTCCACGATGATAGGCAGCACTTTCTTTTTCAGTTAGTTTTTCAACAAAAGCATCGCCATGTGCAGTTAAAAAGAAAATCCCATCGGGAGCCAAAACCCGCTTCAATTCCCTCATCCATTCATAATGTAGTTTTTCACTCAAATGAGTAAAAATAGAAATTCCATAAATGGCATTGAAAAAGTTGTCGGGATAAGGAAGTTTTGCCTCTAGGCTATTGGCGTTAAATTCAATTCCTGGAAGGTTATTTTTGCACCAATTTATGGTATCAGCATTGTAATCTGTACCATAAACATGTCCATTTTTAAGTAAGGGCGACATATGTCGGATAATTCTGCCAGGCCCACATCCCCAGTCCAGCACCTTGATCCCGGAAACGGAAATATACTTTGCAAAATGGGATAATATCCACTCGGCAGATGCTTTACTTTTGGTAAAATACTCCTCATAATCAATTTGAAATGATTCGTAAATCATATAATCGGGGGGCAGATTAGCCTCGGGGTTTTTTAAAAGAAATTGCTTGTTTTTCTTCCGCTTTTTAAATTTAAAGTAATAATACCTTAAATCATCCGTAAACTTCATTAAGCCAATCCGACGTAATAAAACGGAAAGATCCCCTTTTTTCATGAATTTCCTTTTAAGAAAGTTACAAAAGTAAGAAAACTAAATAATGAGCTGTCATTTTCTATGTGTTGAATATGCATAATTGACACGAGTGAGGTTTTGATTAGTGTGTTTTATTTGGAAGGAGATTATTCATTTTACACGAAATTTTACCTTCCTTATGGTGAGCTACTAACGGAAAACTATTACGATAGCTTGTTGGTCAACCAGCACCAATATTACCACGTTTATTACGATACCATGACATTTATACATTACCAACCATTTCCTGATCATCTTCCCCAATTTCCGGTAAAAAGTTACTATTCAACCACCTTTGGTGTGCTGAAAATTGATTTTTCAGATGGAAGTACCTAGGAGATTGAAAATATTGATTGGGGAGAATAGTTTATACATCTTGTAATAAATACTGAAATTCAAGACAGGGTTTTTTTTGGGGCTTTGTCATATTACTATGTGCTCCCCTTATTTTGGGGGTGTAGGATCTTGGAATGACAACAGCCAAGATTGCCATTCCGTAGCGGAGGAATTAAAACTATTTGATTTTAAGAAGATGACTCTATGTTTTTACACACCAACATTAGTCGAAAAAACACGCTTATATATCGTTGGCAAATGATAACAAGTGCGCACATTCATACATATCAATCTGGCCGTGAAGTAGCAGCCTGATATTTGTATCCAAATCTATATCGGCAATCACTTGTCAAGAGATTATTTTAAGCTAAATTTGTCGAACAACTTCCATTAAGGACTCAAATGTGATAAATACTTAACAAAAGCGACCAATCAAATTAAAAGTTGTCAATAATAACATACAGTAAATGAAAAAACTTGGACTAATTCTTCTGATATTCTTAATCGTATCGTGCAACAAACGTGAAATGGAAGGTAACTACATACTTACTCCCGCAGAAAAAGCATACATTCCCTATAAAGGGGGCGAAAAAGTAGTCTATCGCAATGCGGACAATGGCGAAGAAATGGTTTTTAATGCTTCCGAGCTCATCGATGAAACCTATGAAGTAATTTCCAATACCAACTCAAACAATTATTATCAATATGAGATAGCGTACATTGTACTCAATGGGGCAGAGGTCGACCTGAATTACAGCATAAATGCCGATTACAAACGAACCCTCAACAAAGCCCAATTTGCTATAGAATGGTTCGATATGGATGTATTTTATACCACACGCATTTTTGGCAAAAACCTGGTTCCTTTCGACTCGACTGATGCATCCTACAACTTGGTTTATCACGAAACTTTAGATGTTTATATGGAGCCGTATCAGGATGTTTATCAAGGCCCTTTTAATTTTGAGTATTATCCTTCTGGCGATACAACTCCTGTTCCAACAGGCGCCTTATATCCTATAGAATATTATTATACTCAAACATATGGCGTCATTAAATTTATGTTGTCTGATAGCACAACATGGGAGCTCGATCGATCGGATACCACAGTAATGAACTTACTGGAATAGCATAAATAAATAACAAAATGAAATCGCATGAAAACAATCACAAGGCTCATCGTCATCTTCCTGCTCATCCAGTCGGCTTTTTCAATTCAAGCCCAGGAAGAGCAAACAGTTAATTACCATAACAACCTTACGCTCAACACGACCCGCTTAATATTCAGAGAGATCAGGTTGGGTTATGAACGCAACATCACCGCGCATCATGTGGCAAGAATTACTTTAGGAATGCAGGTTCCTAATTCGTCGAATTCGTTTGGAAATACCTCGGTTGGCATTGGCTATATTCCTGTATATTATCCCATTGCAAGCGGTTTCTACGCTTCAGTGGGATACAACTACATCATCAGTACAAAAAAGCAGTTTTATGCTTCCGCAGAATTGTATTTCGATCACAAATATTACAACAACAAGTACTACGAATATTGTGTGGGCATGGATATGGATTCATATGTTTCGCACGAATCAATGCAAATGAATAAATACGGACTAAAATTTTTGGTGGGTAAAAAAGCGACCCTTTTCGGAAAAGGAAAAGTAGGTTTGCAGTTGAATTTTTATGGCGGATTGGGTCTTCAATATCACCAAAAGGAAATCACTGAATATGGAAAACAGTACGGGGGTTGTTCGTTAGGTTACTATGATCCGGACCATGAATATGCATCACCCAAGACAATAAATTCCAACTATTTTACCCCTACGTTTCATTTGGGAATGTTGATTTCAATGCCGTTTATATAGATCTTCAAAAACATCCATAAAAAACCCTTTGTGCAACTTGGTGCCTTCGAGCCTTGGTGTGCAATCTCCCCCATAAAAAACATCTCTATACAAAAAAAGCGAGGTGTCCCTAAAGACACCCCGCTCGCATAATTCAATAAACCAAAAAAATGTATTATATATACCTATCTAAGTATAGTCGATTAATATCCAGGATTTTGAACTGCATTGGTGTTGTTTCTCATCTCATCTTGAGGAATAGGATACAGGTCATGTTTTCCTGCAACAAATCCTAATGGTCCTAATACTTCAGAAGCTTTTCCCCATCTGATTAAATCAAGAAAACGAACACCTTCAAAACAAAGTTCCATTTGACGTTCTTTAACAATGGCTTCAAAAATATCACCAGTATAAGCACCCAAATTAGCACGACTACGAACCTGATTCAAATAAGTAGCAGCTTTTCCATCATCACCGGCAAAGTGATTGGCTTCAGCAGCCATTAGCAATACATCAGCATAACGTAAAATGCGTAGGTTAGTTCCATAGTTCAATTCAGGAACAGCACCATTTTCACCACTGGTTTCGTCCATACGGGTTCCGTATTTCACGCGGATAAATCCGTCCCAACCCCATGAATCTTCATTGGTCCAGTCGCCACCTTGAGCACGCAAATCTTCTAAAGAAAGTAGAGATGCTCCACGACGTGTGGTATCACCAGCTTCAACAAATACCTGATAAGCATTGCTTTTGGGGTAATTGAATCCCCATCCACCGATAAGTCCGGTAGTTCCAGGTACAAAATAATCTCCACGTGGTCCGGTTAACTGCCAGGAAATGTTATTCTCCATAGCACGATTTCCACCCCACTGGAAAGTACCCCAATCATAACCTTCGCTGGTTACCCAGGAAACTTCAAAAATAGACTCTACGCCAAATTCTGATTCTTTCAAAAACAAGGTAGAATAATCGTCCTGCAATTGATAATCACCACCGATAATTACTTTTTCGAATTCAGCGGCAGCTTCAGCATATTTTTTCTGATAGAGATAGGCTTTTCCAGCCAAAGCTTGTGCGGCTCCTTTTGAAGCTCTGAATATATCTTGGGGTGCTCCAGATGCATATTCGCTTTTGGATGGTAAATCAGCCATAGCTTCGGTTAAGTCAGTTTGAATTTGAGCGTAAATCTCATCAGCAGTGGCAAAAGGCTGGTTGTATTCACTTGGAGCAGGTTCTTTTAACATCAAAGGACCTTGTCCGTACATACTTACGATTTCAAAAAAGTAATAGGCACGTAGGAATTTAGCCTCAGCAATGATTTGCTTGCGTAGAGGAGTTTCAGGCTCAACTTTGTTAATCACCTTGTTGGCACGATAAATACCAAAGTAATTCGATTGCCAAACAGCAGCAATGGTTGCATTACTTGGACCGTAGGTGTATTTGCCTAGTTCCTGGAAAGGAGGTTGATCACCGGCATCTCCACCACCAACATTAGATTCATCAGAAGGAAAAGTTTTTACCAAATATGCACTGTTCCAGTCACGAGCATTGGCCCATTGAAGGATGTCATAGGTTGCCATAATGGCCTTAGTGGCATCTTCATCGGTTTTGTAGAATAAGTCCTCCGACATTTTTCCAATGGGGTTGACTTCCAGAAAGTCCTTTTTACACGCTGAGAAAGCAATGACCAGCGATAAGACTACCAAAATTTTATATCTAATTTTCATTTTTATATTTTTTGTGTTAACATCAATTTTTACAACGATTTAGGCTTACCTAACTAGAAACCAAACGATAAACCAAACATGATTTTACGTGGTGTTGGATACATACCGCGGTCGATTCCCTGACTATTGTTATTAGCTGAACCAGCTGCGGGATCCATACCTGGGTAACTGGTGAAGGTAAAGTAATCATCTAGAGACACGTACACTCTAAGCTTTTCTATTTGGAGTTTTTCCATTGTTTTTCTAGGAAGCGTATACCCCAATTGAATTTGACGGATTCTTACATAAGAACCTTTATACACCATTAAATCACTGTTATAAATATAAGAGCTTGACTGCTCAGCACGTGGCATATCGTTGGTACTGCCTTCGCCAGTCCATCTTTCATCATAGAAAAACTGAGGACGGTTTGAAGTAGAACGGTCGTAACGGTTCCATCCCAACAATACATCCTGCCCGTGAACACCTTGTACAAACAACCTTAAATCGAAGGCCGAATATTCAAAATTAAACATAGCACCCCACATAAATTTAGGATGAGGATTTCCAATATTGGTTTGATCTTCGTCGTTGATCAAATCATCACCATTGGTATTAACCACGATTGGATCGCCGGGAACTGGATCGTATCCAGCCAAACCACCATTGGCAGCTTTGTAATCAATAATTTGTTGTTCATTTTGGAAAATTCCATCAGTTTGGTAACCACGGAAGAACCACATGGGTTGGTCTAATTCCATCCAAGTGGCTGTCCACCCTGTTCCAACAGAAGCACCTGCAACACGTTCCAAATTTGGATTCAAATAAGTTACCTTATTATCCATAAATGTCCAGTTCAGGTTAACGCTATAGTTTAATTTTCCTTCGCTGTTTCTATAACCTAATTCAAACTCATATCCGGTATTGGTTACATCACCTGCATTCACAAATGGAGGGTAGTTACCAACGGAAGGAGGAGGAGTACCAATGGTTAACAAATCTTTGGTCACTTTTTTATAGTAATCGAATCCAAAAGATAATCTGTTGGCAAACATATACATATCAAAACCGAGGTCAATTTGCTCACTAGTAGCCCAAACAAGCTCAGGGTTAGCCAAAAGAGCTGGCTCAGCGCCTGTGTAGAATCCGCCGCCTGCTTTAGGATATTTAATTCCTGTAGTGGTAATCAGGGCTCTAAACTGATCTGGAGTCAAGTCACCAAGCATACCATTTTGTCCCCATGAAGCTCTTACTTTTAGGAAATCAATGAAATCAACATTCCAGAAGTTTTCTCTGCTGATAATCCATCCTGCCGAAACAGAGGGGAAATTACCCCATTTATTGCCTAATAGAGAGGTTCCATCACGACGAATCGTAGCACTTAAAAGATACTTGCCTTCATAATCATATGAAGCACGACCATAATATGATAACAATCTTTTATCTTCAAGATTTCCACTTACGCTACCATCAACATCAGATGTGCCAAATTGAGCATAATCATCACCTTCGGCAAACATAGGACCGGCAATAGCATTATTGTATTTGTGTGTATTTTGTTGTGACGACATACCTGCCATAACTCCTACATTGTGTTTGTCATTGATTGTTTTGTCGTAGGTAACAAAATTTTCCCACATCCAGCTTGTCCAATTATTGGTGTTGTCACGAACATTTGACTGAGTGTTCATCCTTTCGGAAGAATACCAGTAGGTTGGATACCAGGTGTGGTAAAGTTGGTTGCTTACATCGATACTTGCACGCGTTGTAAAGGCAAATCCACTCCAGGCTTTTCCACCCAAAGTAGCATAAATATTGCCCATAAATTTGTCCTCTTTGGTGTTTCCCATGGTATTAGCAATCTGAGCCAAAGGGTTAGCAATTTCACCTTTTACATAATTAGAAACTCCATAATACTGACCACTACCATCCATTGTAGCCAAACCAGAATTTATTGCAGATTCAAACTGAGGCAAATTATCGGCATCAAGATTGCTTCCAACAGTCCCATCATAAACTACTGGAGTAAGCGGGTCAAGCATTAATCCGGAAGAAACAATACCGCCAAACTCACTATCTTCTGAAATGGCTTCTCTTTGGAAGTGGTTGTATACAAGGTTAGTACCCACCTTTAACCAAGGTTTAATTTCCTGGGTGATATTGGTACGAAGAGCCACTTGTTGAAATTGAGATTTGTCGCCACCTATTGCACCATCCTGGGTTAGGTAAGTACCTGAAATATAATAGTTACCTTTATCAGTACCGCCACTAAAAGATAGGTGATGTTTTTGCATCATGGCCTTGGTTTGGATTTCTTCCATCCAGTTAGTGTTGATAGCACTTTCGGTAGGAATGTTATATCCCACGTTAGCTTCGTTTATCCAATTAGCATAGCTTGTAGCGTCCATAGGTTGAGTATAATTACCAATGCTCTGTTGACCAATTTGGAAATTATAGTTAACTCGACCTTCGCCTTTAGCTCCTTTTTTGGTTGTAATTAATACCACACCATTGGCAGCTTCAGCTCCATATATGGCAGCAGAAGCAGCATCTTTTAATACTTCTAAAGAAGCTACATCGTAGGGCTCAATATTATCGACGTTGGTAGTTCTGATACCATCCACAACATAAAGAGGTTGCGAATTACCATTGGTACCTACACCACGAATAATTACTTTGAGTGCCGCTCCAGGAGATCCTGAGTTGCTGGTTACATTTACACCCGCTAAACGACCTTGTATAGCTTCGCCCACATTGGTTACAGGCAGTTCGGTGATTTGCTCCGAATCGAGCTTAGAAATAGCACCTGTGATATTGGCACGTTTTTGTGTACCGTAACCTACAACCACTACCTGATCTAGACCTACTACATTTTCCATTAAAGCCACCTCGAGGTTATTTCCAGGTGTAAATTCAGCTTCAAAAGTTACAAATCCGACCATCGAAAAGGTAAGTGTCAGACTTTGATTTGGAGAAGTAAGTGTAAAATTACCGTTAAAATCAGTTACCGAACCATTACTGGTAGATTTCTCAATAACATTTACACCAGGCAAAGGTTCGCCTTGCTCATTGATAACCGCACCAGAGTATGTATACGTCTGTTGAGCAGTTAATGTAATTGATACACTTACTAAAAGTAATCCTGTCAGTAACAAGATTTTTTTGGCAAAAGCGTCCAATTTCAAAAAATGGTAAAATTCTGCTTTCATAAGTTAAACATTTAGTTTATTGTTAATTTATTGAATAATTATTGGTAATCGTGTTAAACAAAAAAATGACCATTCGGAAAGTCGTTTTATATGTATTTTGTACTCCTTGTTATTATTAATATTAGTATTCGACTGAAATACAGCTATTATTACTTAGTGTACTTTTGACACGAACAAAACTATAATATATTTTTGAATATTTAAACATTTTTTAACACAGAAACCGTTATTTATTTTAATTCTAAATTATTATTTCATAAACACCTATATATAAGTACATTTAAAAACGGAGATAATCAAAATATTGTTCATATTTGATATGTCATAAGCAAATATTGTTTTATCTTTGCTGTGTGTAATTTATACACTACTATATTATGATGTCGATTATTCCTAATTTATCTGTTGACTGTGTGGTATTCGGTTTTGATTACACAAAGCTGAATGTACTGCTGACAAAGCGTGAATTAAAGGATCCGGTTACAAACGATATCATGTTTACCGACTATACTGTACAAGGGCATCATGTGCTGGTTGGTGAAAATATAGACGAAGCCGCTTCCAGAGTACTGAGCGATAAAACAGGGTTAAGTAACATTTACCTCGAGCAATTTCACACCTTTGGAAGTCTCGACCGCATGAAAGGTGAACGCGATCAGCTATGGGCGAGCAAAATGTTTCCCATGATATCGCAACATGTTATTTCGGTAGGCTATTACTCTTTGGTGGATAGTTTAACAGTAGTTCCTGATCCGGAACATCAGGAAACAGTTTGGTTTCCTGTGGACGAATTACCTGAATTGGGATTTGATCATGCTGAAATTATTCAAAAAGCACTGGAGTGTCTGCGAGTTAAGTTGAGCCGTGAACCCATCGGATTTGAACTTCTTCCGGAAAAGTTTACGTTAACACAGCTGCAAAAGCTGTACGAATCTATTCTGGGAACAAAAATGGATCGCCGCAATTTTAGAAAAAAAGTGGCTCAAATGAAATACCTCATCCCGCTGGATGAAAAGCAAACCGGAGTGGCACATAAGCCGGCTCAGGTGTATATCTTCAGCAAGGATGTTTATACTAGAACAAAAAAGGAAAAGTTTGACTTTTCCATTTGATATATTCGGAAAGATTGATTTTATTGGTTATAAAATGCGGAAATTGACAACCTACATTTTATAAATCCCTGTATTTTGCTCGTAAGAAGTAAAGCCTATGAACCTACACTTCATTGACCTTCTTATCATCGGGATATATCTCTTGGCAACCATTGCCATTGGGTTTTTCCTGAAGAAAAGAGCTCAAAAAAACAAAAAATCCTATTTGCTTGGCGGAAATGAATTGCCCTGGTACATGTTAGGGCTATCCAACGCTTCAGGTATGTTCGATATTTCAGGCACCATGTGGCTGGTTACACTGGGGTTTGTATACGGATTAAAAAGTATCTGGATTCCATGGCTCTGGCCGGTGTTTAACCAGATCTTCCTCATGGTATTCCTGTCCATTTGGCTGCGCAGATCAAACGCAACTACGGGTGCAGAATGGATTCAAACCCGTTTTGGAATCGGAAAAGGAGCTTCATTGTCACATAATATCGTTGTGGTATATGCGCTGATCAGCTGCCTGGGATTCCTGGCCTATGGCTTTATCGGTTTGGGTAAGTTTATGATGATTTTTATTCCTTGGGACTACGTTTGTCAACTGGTCGGAATGAACCCCAACATCATTGCGCCTGAATACATTCCACACGTTTACGGACTGGTCTTCACCTTATTCGCTACATTTTATGCTGTTCTGGGCGGAATGATGAGCATTGTCTGGACAGATGTGCTGCAATATGCGATCATGACAGTTTCATCGCTAATCATTGGAGTTATCGCAATGAATACATTGGCCGACAACACTTTATTGGTTCCTGAAAATTGGTATTCCTTGTGGTTTGGCTGGCAACTCGATCTCGACTGGAGCAATATCATCCCCGAAGTCAATCAAAAAATTAAAGAAGACGGTTTTTCACTCTTTACCATCTTTTTTATGATGATGCTGTTTAAAGGATTTCTGGTAAGTGCCGCTGGCCCTGCACCAAACTACGACATGCAAAAAATCCTCTCCACCAAGTCACCCAAAGAAGCGGCTAAAATGAGTGGCATGGTTTCGCTCATCCTGAATCCTGTGCGCTACTTTATGATTACAGGGTTTGTGGTTCTGGCCGTACTTTATTACGACCAGCTTAACTTGCTTGTGGCCGGCAAAGTGGATTTTGAACAAATTTTACCTTCTGCCATCAGTCAATTTGTGCCGGTGGGTTTAACTGGTTTATTGCTGGCAGGACTTTTGGCTGCTTTTATGTCAACCTTCGCGGGAACACTGAATGCCGCTCAAGCTTATATTGTAAACGATATCTACCTGAAAGTAAAAAAAGACGCCTCCAACAAACAAATCCGCAACACCAATTACCTGGTAGGTGTTATGATTATGATCTTCAGTGTGATTCTGGGTATTTTCGCCAAGGACGTGAATAGTTTGTTGCAATGGATTGTTTCTGCCCTTTGGGGTAGCTACGTGGCTTCCAATGTATTAAAATGGTATTGGTGGCGATTCAATGGGCATGGTTACTTTTGGGGTATGCTGGCCGGACTTATCCCCGCGCTGATTTTCCCACTTGTTTTTCAAGAAACATTGGAATTGTATTATTTCCCCTTGTTATTGCTGTCTTCTTTGGCAGGATGTGCCATCGGAACATTTATCCAACCCGCAACCGACGAAGCCGTTTTGGACACATTTTACAAAAATGTACGTCCCTGGGGATTTTGGAAACCAGTGAAAGAACGTATTTTAGCTCAGGATCCATCCTTTAAAGTGAATACCAACTTTAAAGCAGATATGATCAACATCGTTGTCGGAATCATCTGGCAGACAGCCATTATTGCCACTCCTGTATTCCTTGTTCTGCTCCAATGGATGGAATTGAGCCTGTCTCTGGTGGTAGTAGTTATTACTTCTATTTTATTAAAATTTAATTGGTGGGACAAGTTACCCAACGACTAACAGAAAATTAGCAGCATGAAATTTGGACAATTTGATGATCACAATAAAGAATATGTTATTACCAATCCCAAAACTCCATATCCATGGATAAATTATCTGGGAAATGAACATTTCTTCACCATTCTTTCGAATACAGCCGGAGGCTATAGCTTTTACAAAGATGCCAGCTTACGCAGACTAACCCGATATCGCTATAACAGCGCTCCTGCCGATGATGGAGGAAAATATTTTTACATCAACGATGGGGGAGAGATATGGTCTCCTGGTTGGAAACCAGTTAAAACAACCCTCGATCGCTACGAATGTCGTCATGGGTTGGGATATTCAAAAATCACAGGAGAGTTGAACGGTCTGAGTGCCGAAGTATTGTATTTCGTTCCCATGGGTTTTGATGGAGAAATTCAGAAAGTAACCCTTAAAAACACGAGTACCGACACAAAAAGCATCAAACTACATTCCTTCGTAGAATGGGCTTTTTACCATGCCATGGACGACATGACCAACTTCCAGCGTAATTTCAATATCGGCGAAGTGGAACTGGAAGACTCAACCATCTACCATAAAACCGAATACCGCGAACGTCGGAATCACTACACGTTTTACTCGGTCAACCAACCCATTCAGGGTTTTGATACTGACAGGGAAAGCTTTTTGGGTCTGTACAATGGATTTAACGAGCCGTGCATGGTTTCGGAAGGAAAAGCAGGTAATTCCATCGCTCATGGCTGGTCACCCATCGCTTCGCATTTTATTGAGGTGGAACTCAAACCGGGAGAATCACACGAACTGGTTTTCGTTTTGGGTTATGTTGAAAATGAACAAGAGGAAAAATTTGAAGCTCCCAACATCATTAACAAGCGAAAGGCACATGAAATGATCGAAGCCTTTAAAACCACCCAACAGGTGGATATGGCTTTTGATGAATTGCGCCATTTTTGGGAGGGACTTTTGGGTCATTTACAGGTTGATAGTCCGGATGAAAAAATGAACCGCATGGTCAATATCTGGAATCAATACCAATGTATGATTACCTATTTCTTCTCGCGCAGTGCGTCTTACTTTGAATCCGGAATTGGCCGAGGCATGGGCTTCCGCGATTCGAATCAGGACATCATTGGCATGGTTCACATGATGCCCGAAAAAGCACGTCAACGGATCATCGATTTGGCAAGTACCCAGTTGGAAGATGGAAGTGCTTTCCATCAGTATCAACCTTTGACCAAAAAAGGTAATAGTGCCGTTGGTGGAAACTTCAACGACGATCCCCTTTGGCTCATCGAATCGGTTTCGGCATACATCAAAGAAACCGGCGATTGGACATTGCTCGAGGTAAAGGCGCCCTTTAATAACCAAGGCGAAGGTTACTCCATGTTTGAGCATATCAAACGATCGTTTTATCATGTTGTCAATAATTTAGGTCCCCATGGATTACCCTTGATTGGCCGTGCCGACTGGAACGATTGTCTCAACCTGAACTGTTTTTCCGAAACTCCGGGAGAATCATTCCAAACCACAGAAAACAAAAGTGGCGGACAAGCCGAATCACTGATGATTGCAGGTATGTTCGTCCTTTACGGAAAAGAATTCATGCGCATCTGTGAATTGACAGGTCAAAAAGAAGAGGCTACCGAAGCCCATTTACACCTTAAAAACATGAAAGAAGCCATCGATAACCATGGCTGGGATGGAGATTGGTTTTTAAGGGCTTACGATTTTTACGGAAAGAAAGTGGGGAGCAAAGAAAACGAAGAAGGTAAGATTTTCATCGAATCACAGGGCTTTTGTGTGATGGCTGGTATTGGTCATGAAGATGGCCGGGCACAGAAAGCACTTGATCAGGTTGAAAAGCGTTTGGCAACACCTTATGGAATCGTTTTGGTTAACCCAGCATTCACCCAATATCATTTGAACCTGGGCGAAATCACCAGTTATCCTCCCGGATACAAAGAAAACGCAGGCATTTTTTGCCACAACAACCCATGGATTATCATTTCAGAAGCCATGCTGGGTAACAACGAAAAAGCTTTCGATTACTATACCCGCATTGCTCCCGCTTACCTGGAAAACATCAGTGAATTGCACAAAACAGAACCTTATGTGTATTCACAAATGATCGCTGGAAAAGATGCCGCCACTCCCGGACAAGCCAAAAACTCCTGGCTGACAGGAACCGCTGCTTGGAATTTTTTCACAGTAAGTCAATATATCATGGGAATCCGTCCCGATTATAAAGGATTGATTATCGACCCAAAATTACCGGCAACCATTACCGAAATGAAAGTAACCCGTAAATTCAGGGGTGCCACATACAACATCAACATCCTAAACAAAGGTGGCGACAATCTGATATTGGCAGCAAACGGATACCCTGTTGAAGGAAACAGACTACCTCCACCGGAAGAGGGTAAAACCTACGAGGTCACGGTCATTTTAATGAAATAGAGTTGAACTAAAACACCGAATTGAGATGCTAAAAAAACTAACCATTTTTCTAACAATTTTAATCACTTTTGCAGGAATAAATAGCTGTCGGACAAAAAACCAATCGAATTCCATGGATAAAACGGACCAAAAAGTAAAGGAAATATTGGCCACATTAACCTTGGAACAAAAGGTGGGGCAAATGACCCAACTGACCTTGGGGGCATTGTCGGTAGGCAAATCACACGACAAAGCTTCGCTTCCCATCACACTCGATCCGGTAAAGTTAGACAGTGCTTTCAAAATCTGTAAATTAGGATCGGTACTTAATACCGTGAATAATCAGGCGCAAACGCCACAAGAATGGAACCGAATCATCGACCAACTCCAGAAAGTAGCCATTGCCGAAACAGGTATTCCATTACTCTACGGTGTAGATGCCATTCATGGCACAACCTATACCGCTGGCGGAACGCTATTTCCACAACAAATCAATCAGGGAGCTACGTTTAATCCCCAGTTAGTAAAGCGTCTGAATCGAATGACAGCCTACGAAATGCGCGCTTCAGGCATTCCATGGAATTTTGCTCCTGTTCAAGATCTGGGTCGCGATCCGCGCGACCCACGCTTTTGGGAAACCTACGGCGAAGATATTCTGGTGTGCCGAACTTTGGGCGAAGCAGCAGTTATCGGAATGCAAGGCGAACATGTGGTAGATATTGATAAATATCATGCAGCAGCCTGCTTGAAACACTTTTTGGCCTACAACTCCAACTCTGGCAAGGACCGAAATCCGCTGGAGATTTCGATTCGTGAACTTAAAGAGCGACATGCTGCCTCTTTCCAGGCAGCCATGGATGCAGGAGCTAAAACAATCATGATCAACTCAGGGTTAATAAATGGAATTCCCGTACATGCAAGCTACGATATCCTCACCCAACTGGCACGAAACGAAATGGGATTCGAAGGCATGATTGTTACCGACTGGGCCGATATTGACAATCTTTACAAACGTGATAAATTTGCCTCATCGCCCAAAGAAGCCGTAAAACTGGCCATCAACGCCGGCATCGACATGTCGATGGTTCCCTATAGCATGAAATTCTGTGAATACCTCATCCAACTGGTGAACGAAGGTGAAGTGCCCATGAGTCGAATTGACGACGCTGTTTCGCGGATATTAAAATTAAAATTGGAACTCGGATTATTTGAACATCCCACTACCTCGTACAAGGATTATCCTGATTTTGGAAGTAAAAAACACGAGCAACTTTCAATGGAAGCCGCTTTGGAATCCATTACTGTACTCGAAAATATCGACCAAATTTTACCATTGAAAAAAACAGCCAAAGTACTGGTGACAGGCCCAAATGCCAATTCCATGCGCACCATGAACGGAGGTTGGTCCTATTCGTGGCAAGGTGAAAAAGTGGAAAAATTTACCCAGCATTACAACACCTTTCTCGAAGCCATTCAAAACAAAATCGGAAAGAAAAATGTGGTATTTACAGAAGGGGTTTCCTACGATATGCAAGGCAAATATTATGAAGAAATCAATATCGACATCGCTTCTGCAGTGAAAGCCGCCAAAGGAGTCGACTATATCCTGTTGTTTTTAGGTGAAAACACCTATTGCGAAAAACCAGGCGATTTGCACGATTTATATATTTCTGAAAATCAAACACAATTGGCATTGGAATTGGCTAAAACAGGTAAGCCAGTGGTCTTGATTTTGAATGAAGGTCGTCCTCGCCTGATCAGTAAATTTGAGCAAAAAATGGCTGCTGTGGTACAGACTTATCTCCCAAGCAACTTTGGTGGCGATGCCCTGGCCGAAATTCTTTTTGGTGATGTCAACCCTTGTGGAAAACTTCCATATACCTATCCCATGTTCCCCAATTCGCTCATCACCTACGATTATAAACCTGCCGAAAAACAGGAAAAAATGGAGGGTCTGTACGACTATGAGTCTGATGTAGCCATTCAATATGAATTTGGCCGTGGCCTCAGTTATACCACTTTTGAATACTCCAATTTAACTTTGAGCAGTAGTGAACTATCGCCTGAAGGAAGTGTTAAAGTAACTGTTAATGTACAAAATACGGGAAGTCGCTTCGGTAAAGAAGTGGTCATGTTGTTTTCCTCTGACCTATATGCCAGCATTTCCCCCGATAACCAACGCTTGCGCGGATTTGAAAAAATCAGTCTGGAACCTGGTGAAACAAAAACGGTTACTTTTGAACTTACCCCGCGCCATCTTTCATTTTATAATCAACAGAATCAACTGGTGGCAGAACAAGGAGAATTTGTGTTGCGCGTGGGCGATTTAAAACAAAAAATCATCTTAAAAGAAACGGTTGCCTTTGATGAGCCCAGCAAATTAAATCTCTAATCTCCTTTGACCAATTCATCATGGACTATTCGACAAAACTAAACATACGATCATGAAAAAACTTGCCTTAGCTGTCTTGATGTTGATGGGCGGCATGCTATTAAATGCACAAAATATGACTGAAAAGGAACTCAACACCCAAGTAGATCAAGTGATCTTGCAACTCACCCTTCAGGAAAAAGCTTCGCTATGCTCTGGCCGCGATGATTGGAGTACCCAGCCCATCGAACGGTTAAGCATTCCCTGGATTTGGGTTGCTGATGGCCCACATGGTGTTCGTCGTGCACCGGCAACCAACAAACCGGGTTATGGCGATCAAATGCCAGCCACTTGTTTTCCAACAGCATCAGCCTTAGCCGCCACCTGGGATTTGGATCTGATCTACAAGGTAGGCCAAGCGCTAGGTGAAGAATGTCAGGCTTTAGATGTAAACGTGCTACTAGGTCCCGGTGTCAATATCAAACGGTCCACTTTAGGTGGACGTAATTTCGAGTTCTTCTCAGAAGATCCTGTGCTCTCAGGCGAAATGGGCGCAGCCTTCATCAACGGAGTTCAAAGTGAGGGAGTAGGAACCTCATTAAAACACTATGTGGCCAACAATGTGGAAACCATGCGCATGTACATGAATTCGGATGTGGACACACGTACCTTACACGAAATTTACCTCACGCCGTTTGAGATTGCCGTAAAAAAAGCGCAACCATGGACGGTGATGGCATGTTATAACCGGGTTCAGGGAATCTACGGAACCCAGTCACCTGAATTACTTACCGAAGTCCTTAGGAATGATTGGGGATACGAAGGTATTGTCATTTCCGACTGGTTTGCGGTAGTCGATCGGGTAGAAGGAATGAAAGCCGGCATGAACATCGAAATGCCGCATGTGAGCAACGTAAACGACTCATTAATCGTTGAGGCGGTAAACAATGGAACGCTTGACGAAGCGGTACTTGACAATCTGGTGAAACAAATCCTAACGATCGTTCTTAAAGCTAAATCACTTGAAAAAGAAAACGCTGAATTGAATGCCGATGCCCACCACGATTTTGCCCGTCAGGTAGCTGGCGAATCGGTAACGCTACTGAAAAATGACAATGACATGCTTCCGGTAACTGATAATAAATACAAATCTTTGGCTATCATCGGAGAGTTTGCAACTAATCCACGCTATCAGGGAAATGGAAGCTCTGAGGTTAAACCTACACGTCTCGACAACGTACTGGATATCATTAAAAAGGAATATGGTAACAAGGTGAAGATTACCTATGCTCAAGGGTACAATTTAAAAGATGACGAAGATTTTTCATTGATTGAAGCAGCCAAGAAAGTTGCCAAAGAAGCCGACATCGCTTTGGTTTTTGCCGGACTCCCCTTACATTACGAATCGGAAGGCATCGACCGAACCCATATCAACATGCCGGCTGCACACAACAAACTGATCAGTGAAATTGCTGCTGTTCAAAAAAATACCGCTGTAATCCTCACCAACGGAAGTGCCGTGGCCATGCCATGGATCAACGAAGTAAACGGTGTTGTAGAATCATGGCTAGGCGGACAAGCCGGAGCAGGTGGAGTGGCTGATGTGCTATTTGGTAAGGTAAATCCATCAGGCAAACTGGCCGAAACTTTTCCGGTTAAACTCGAAGACACACCTTCCTTTTTTAACTTTCCTGGTGAAGAAGGCACAGCCTTATACGGCGAACGCTTTTTTGTGGGCTACCGCTATTACGATGAAAAGAAAATTAAGCCGCTATTTCCATTCGGATTCGGACTTTCGTACACCTCTTTCGAATACAGCGACATGAAAGTTTCTTCCAATAACTTTACTGATGCTGAAGGAGTCACCGTCACCCTAAAGGTAAAAAACACAGGTAAAGTAGCAGGTAAAGAAGTGGTTCAACTGTATGTTACCGATGTAAAAAGTACGCTGATGCGTCCCGAAAAGGAACTGAAAAAATTTGCTAAAATCAAACTGAATCCAGGAGAAGAAAAGGAAATTTCTTTACAATTGGATGGTCGTGATTTTTCGTACTTCGATGCCCACCGTGGCATGTGGATTGCCGAAAGTGGTGCATTTGTGATTGGCGTCGGATCATCTTCTCGGGATCTGCGAGTATCAGAAACCGTCCAGCTACAATCCACCCAACAAGTGCCCTTGGCCTTCGATGAATATACCTTTTTCAAGGAATATTGGAACAATGAGCAAACCCGTGTTTACCTGAAAGAACTTGTCCCCAACTGGATCAAACAATTTACCCCTGAGGGAAAATCAGCCGACGAAGCCGTTTTCAACGATTTTATGGTGGAGCATCCGCTGATTAAATATCCTTACATCACCAATGGTGAAATATCGGCTGAACAGGTAAAAGAATTGGTGGAGAAATGTAAAAAATTGACTTACAAACCTTAAGCCGTTACTCAAATCGGATACCATGACGAAGTCTATCTTAAATACTACCAAACGCCTCCTTTCCCTTGATGCTTTTCGTGGTTTTACCATCATGGGAATGATCATCGTCAATACGCCCGGATCGTGGGATTTTGTTTATCCTCCATTGCGCCATGCCCAATGGAACGGGCTCACTCCCACCGATCTGGTTTTTCCGTTTTTCTTGTTTATTGTAGGCGTTTCCATTGTACTGGCTTACCACAAAAGATTGTTGTCCGATGCCCCAAAAGGGAAACTCGTAACGAAAATCATCAAACGCTCGGTATTGATTTTTTTATTGGGCATCTTCTTGAATTTAATCGGGAGTAATTTCCAGGAACTCCGATTGCCGGGAGTTTTGCAACGCATTGCCCTCGTATTTCTGATCTGCTCGTTGTTGTTCCTTTTTACGTCGTTAAAAACACAAATCTGGACAGGAGGGGTGTTACTGGTTGGTTATTTTCTGGCCATGAAACTCATTTGGGTTCCCCAAGGGGGACTTTTGCTTCCCGGAAACAACCTGGCCAACCAAATCGACAACCTACTCATTCCTTTTACCATGTATCAAGGAACCTGGGATCCGGAAGGAGTATTGAGTACCCTCCCATCCATCGCCACCGGAATCACCGGAATGCTTGCCAGTCATTTGATGATCTCCGACAAAAAGATTGAAAATAAAGTGATCATATTGTTTGTGGGTGGTTTTTTTGCCCTGCTTGCAGGCGAAATCTGGAGCTGGACTTTTCCCATCAACAAAAACCTATGGACAAGCTCCTATGTACTGTACACCAGCGGACTGGCTTCCATGACCTGGGCAGTACTCATCTGGATAATGGACATAAAAAAATATGTGAAGTGGGGACAAATGGGAACCATTTTTGGATCGAACGCCATTACGGCCTATGTACTTTCCTATTTGTTGTTGATTCCGTTCACAGTTTTCACCATCTCCAATGGAAAAAACCTACAAGAAATGTTTATGAATGGTCTCATCAATGCCGGCGGACAACCCGAACTGGTTTCCTTGGCTTGGGCCATCTTATTCACGCTGCTCTGCTATGTTCCTGTCTGGGCATTATACCGCAAAAAGATCTTTTTAAAAATTTAGTCCTTATCCATCCTACAAAATACCGTTCAATTGTTTCAGATGGCATCAACAGGGCGCTTTTCTTGTTATTAATACGATTAAAATGAAAAAACATTTTCTATATCTACTCCTAATACTAGCTGTCTTAGCAGGATGCCAACAACCCAAAGAGATTCTCCAAAATCAAGATTCCATCCGGTTAAACCAGATAGGATACTATCCACAATCGGTGAAACAATTTCTATTGATCGACTCGGTAGCTGTTGGATTTGAAATCATTAACCAATCAGGACAATCGGTTTTCAAAAGTCAGTTGGCTGACAATGGCCTATGGGACCTATCAGGTGAGCAAGTCATGATGGGCGATTTTAGTTCATTGCAACAACCCGGCACCTATACCATTTTGGTTGACAACCACCTGGAATCCTACCCCTTTGAAATCAAAGAAGACTTATATCAGGATCCGTTAAACGCGGCCATCAAATCCTATTATTTCCAGCGGGCCTCCATGCCCATCGAAGAAACTTATGGTGGAATTCATCACCGAAAGGCAGGCCATGCAGATACAGCCTGTTCATTTCACCCTTCTACCGGTCATAAAACAGGTAAGCTAAACACCTCTGGTGGTTGGTACGACGCCGGCGATTATGGGAAATATGTGGGAAATGCAGCGTTATCGACAGGACAAATGTTACTTTTATTAGAGCAGTTCCCTGATATCATTGCAGATAACACGCTCAATATTCCTGAAAGCGGAAACAATATTGGCGATTTGTTCGATGAACTGAAATACGAACTCGATTGGCTGCTTACCATGCAAGACAACGACGGTGGCGTATTTTTTAAAGTAACAGCCAAAGGTTTTAGCGATTTTGTGATGCCTGAGGATTATGATTTGGAACGGTTCATCATTGGAAAAGGAACTGCTTCTACTTTGGATTTTGCCGCGGTGATGGCACAAGCAGCCAGGGTGTACAAAAAGGTGAATCCTGATTTCTCAAAACAGGCATTGGTAGCCGCCAAAAAAGCCTGGCAATGGGCCTTGGTTAATAATAACATTCCATTTACCAATCCAAAAGGGATCAGTACCGGTGAATATGGCGATGACCATTTTTCGGATGATTTTTATTGGGCTGCAGCAGAATTGTTCATCTCTACCCAAGACCAACAGTATTTCAATTATCTGGCTACACATCCTGAACCCTATATCCACGAACAAACCAATAGCTGGAAATTTTTTGTTAGAAACAATGGTTTTCATTCCTTGCTCGAAAACAGCGATTTACTGGACGAGACATTCAAAAATAAACTGACTGAGCAGCATATTCAGTTGGCTGATTCCATACTCACTCTCATTTCAAATAATCCGTACCGCATAGGTGCAGATCGGTTTGAGTGGGGCTCGAACAGCGACGTACTCAATCAGGCCGTTATTTTGTGCATGGCGCATCGGTTGACCGGAAACAAAAAATACCTGTCCGGGGCTGAGCAAATCAACGACTATATCCTGGGGAAAAATGCTACCGGATATTGTTTCCTTACCGGATTCGGATCGAAAAAAGTGATGTTTCCCCATCACCGTCCCAGTGGAGCCGACAATATTACAGCACCAATTCCCGGCTTTGTAGTGGGCGGCCCCAACAACGATCGTCAAGATGCTTCACAAATAGAGTACATTTCAATATTTCCGGCCAAATCATACATGGATTTAACCGAAAGTTATGCCTCCAACGAGGTTTGTTTAAACTGGAATGCTCCTGCCGTTTATGTAATGGGGTATTTACAACAAACGCGCTAAAAACCATAATTCGTAACAATATACCCATTCATTCATGAAATATCCAATCCTATCTAAGCTACTAATAAATATAACTTTATTCTTAATTGTGTGGAGCCTCAGCGCCCAAGTGGTTGACAAAAAAAATCAAACACCTAAGCTGCTACAAAACATCCAATCAAGACATTTAATCTCATTGGATGGCATGTGGGAAATTATTATTGATCCATTGGAAAATGGCTATTACAACCATCGATACCAACCCCGAAACGACGGCTTCTTCAAAAATGACAAGCCCCAATCTCCCTCAGATTTAATCGAATACGATTTTGATACCGATTATCAGCTGAGGGTACCCGGCGACTGGAATACCCAAATGGATCAGCTCTATTACTACGAAGGAACCATTTGGTACAAAAAGAGTTTCGATTACAATCTTAATCCCAAGGAATTAGTCTACCTGTATTTTGAGGCCGTAAACTATGATGCCACCGTTTATCTCAATGGTGAAAAACTGGGAACACACATTGGCGGATACACGCCTTTTCAGTTTGAAGTCACAGACAAACTCCAACAAAAGGACAACTTCGTGGTGGTTAAAGTGGACAACAAACGCAAAAGAGAAGCCATTCCTACCATCAATACCGACTGGTGGAACTACGGTGGTATTACCAGATCGGTTTACCTGATAAATACACCAAAGACACATATCACCGACTATTCCATTCAATTGGCCAATCAAAATCCTTCAACTATTCAGGGATGGGTTGAAGTGAAAAACGGATCTGATGGGGAAATGGTGACCATCCAAATTCCAGAGCTGAAAAAAGAAATAACATCCGAGCTAAAAGGAGGTCGTGCCAATTTTTCCATAAAGGCAAAACCTGCCTTGTGGTCGCCTCCAAATCCCAAGCTATATGACGTGATTGTGAGTACCGATACGGATGTTGTAACAGATCATATTGGTTTCCGAACCATCGAAACCAAAGGATCAAAAATTGTACTCAATGGTGAAGAAATCTTTTTAAAAGGAATTTGCATTCATGAAGAAGCTCCCTTTAAAACGGGTCGGGTAACTTCCGTAGATGAATGCCGGACATTGCTCACTTGGGCCAAGGAGTTAGGTTGTAATTTTGTTCGCTTGGCACATTATCCTCACAGCGAAGCCATGGTTCGGGAAGCTGAAAAAATGGGTTTCTTGGTCTGGTCCGAAATCCCGGTATATTGGACAGTTCTTTTCGATAATCCGGAAACGTATGCCAATGCCCAAAACCAACTGGACGAAATGATTACACGTGATAAAAACCGAGCATCCATCATCCTCTGGTCTGTGGCCAACGAAACGCCGGAGAGTGAAGACAGAAACCTATTTTTAGAAAACCTGATCAGTCGTGCGCGTATGTTAGACAATTCACGGTTGATTACGGCTGCGCTGGATACGCAAACCAGCAAAGACGGAGTTCGATACATCAACGATCCTTTGGGCGAATATGTCGATGTAATTGGCATCAACAATTATTGTGGCTGGTATTACGGAGAGCCCGAAAGTTGCGCTGACGTCAAATGGGGTTCAAAATATGACAAACCCATGGTCATGAGTGAAGTTGGCGCCGCTGCCCTGCAAGGTATGCATGGGGATAAACAAGAGCGCTGGACCGAAGAATACCAGGCTGAAGTATATGAAAATAACATCGCGATGATGCAAAATATTGATTTTTTGGCAGGAGTATCCCCCTGGATTTTAATGGATTTCCGTTCGCACCGAAGACAATTACGCAGAATCCAAAACGATTTCAATCGCAAAGGACTCATTTCGGAACAAGGGGTGAAGAAACAGGCGTTTTTTATTTTGCAGGATTATTACAAAAATCGATAACAAATAACCGACTACTATATTTACTTACTTTTGGATAGACTTATGAAAAAAAGGAAAATTCTTATCTTGGGATTAGCCATGCTGATTGCTTGTTTTACTCAGATCAAAGCACAAGAAATCAGCCCATTCTTATTTGGTCAAAATCATTGGCTGGCCAATGGCGACGAAGGTCGTGTTGGATACTTAAACCAACTCTGGCCAAAAGTAAAGGCCAGTGGAGTGAAGATGATACGTATTGGTGGCAATGGATATGAACGAAATTTTCCCGATCGTGAACGGCTGAATCGCATGATCGATTCTATTCAAGGTATTAGAGCAGAGCCCATTTTACAGGTTTCAAGGTTCTTTACAGCATTGCAAGCCAAAGAATTGGTGGAATACTACACCAAAGGGGAGGGCAGAAAAGTGACCTACTGGTCCATTGGAAATGAACCTTTGTTACATGACGAAGAAACGCTGGAAATCGTGCATGAGTTCATTCTTCGATTAGCCACCGCCATGAAAGAAGTGTCTCCCGAAATAAAAATATTCGTGTTTGATGAAGCAGGCCTCAGAATGCCAGAGTACGGCGAACTTTGCGGCGGCAGTATGGACATCACGGGTTTGAAGGTAAACGGACAATGGCTCATTGATGGCTTCAGCTTTCATAATTATCCCAATGGTATTGAATTCAACCGGGATGATGTGGTTTTTAAAGGTCCTCAAAGCATTTTAAACGACATCAAACAATTGAACGAACTCATAGAGAAAGCCAATGAAAAACACAGGCGCATTGGTGAAGAGGGACTTATGTGGGGATTGACTGAATTCAATGTTACCTGGTCGAATCCCGATAGGGAAACTTCAGGATACGGAAATCCCTCCTTCCTTGGCGGACAATTCATTGCCGAAATTTTTGGCTATGGCATGCAATATGGTGCCCATATGATGAATATGTGGTGCATCAATGAAACAGATGCAGTGAGCACTGATTTTGGCTATCTGGGATTTCCACGCGAGTTTTATCCCAGATCAAGTTACTACCACATGCAAATGATGAGTGAAAATATGCAGGGACGTTTTGTTCCGTCGGGCAACAACAAAGAATATGTAAAAACCATTGCTTCGAGCGATTCCGAAAAAATAACACTGATCATTATGAATCAGCATAACAGCGAGAATTATAATTTTGAGGTAAATCTGAATGGGAAAACGGCCAAATCAAAAGCCGATCTGATCATTCTGGTAAATGGAAAAATCACAAAAACCTATACTGGAAGTATTCCCAACCAAAGTACACTCTTGCTTGTTTTTGACAAGTCAGGAAACTTGATAAAAAAAATGGAGTATAATTTGGCTCTCAATATCAAAAACTTACCACCTTTGACCACTGAAAATAAAAATCAATAACCACAACCTCAAGTATGAGTGAATTTTATACAGCGAAAGCCGACCGATACGAAAAGATGAAATACCGCCGCTGCGGACAAAGTGGAATCCTATTACCTGTGATTTCTCTGGGATTCTGGCACAACTTTGGCGGTGTTGACGTCTTTGAAAACGCCAGAAAAATGACCCTACGGGCCTTCGATTTGGGTATTACTCATTTTGATTTGGCCAACAACTACGGTCCTCCTCCGGGATCAGCAGAAGAGAATTTCGGAAAAATAATGAAACAGGATTTGCGTAAATACCGCGATGAAATGATCATTACTTCCAAAGCCGGATGGGGAATGTGGCCCGGACCTTATGGCGATTTTGGATCTAGAAAATACCTGATTTCAAGCTGCGACCAAAGCCTGAAACGTATGGGACTGGAATATGTAGATATCTTCTATAGTCACCGCCCTGATCCAAATACTCCTATAGAGGAAACCATGATGGCATTAGATCAGATTGTACGATCGGGAAAAGCCCTTTATGCCGGAATTTCTTCATACAATCCAGAGCAAACTCAAAAAGCTGTTTCCATCCTTAAATCGCTGGGAACACCGTGCTTGGTGCACCAACCCGTGTATAGCATGTTCAACCGTTGGGTGGAAGATGGCCTGTTGGATGTATTAGAAGCCAATGGTGTAGGCTCCGTAGTTTTTAGTCCGCTATTCCAAGGCTTGCTTACTGATAAATACCTTAACGATATTCCGGAAGATTCCAGAGCGGCTAAACCAACAGGGTTTTTACAAACTGATGCCATTACACCTGAACGCATCGACAAAGTGAAAAAGCTCAATGATATCGCCAATAGCCGCGGACAAAAAATGTCGCAAATGGCGTTAAGTTGGGTGCTGCGCGATCAACGGGTGACTTCTGTCATCATTGGAGCAAGCAAAGTGGCTCACATTGATGATGCCGTGGGAATTTTAACTCATCCGGACTTTACCTCTGAAGAGTTAACTGCCATAGAAAACATCCTTTCAGAAAGTTAAAATAATACCCTAGCTATTGATTCAACCTCAAAAAAATAGAGTCCGTACTATGATCACCTTTCGGATGATCACCATAATTTTCCTTTTTCTGGGGTTGAATTATCAGGCTTTTAGTCAGGTTTGCACAGGCAACCTGGGTGATAATATATTTACAGATGGTGATTTTAGAACAGGAATCCCCAATATTGTCCAAATCAATCCACAAATTGCACCTGGTTATACTTACAACCGCGTTCCGCCTCCGGGCGATGGCGACTATCTGCTAACCAACTATACCGGAAACTGGGCTGGTGCGTATGACAACTGGTTAAAAATTGGTGACAACAGCACTGATCCGGAAGGTTACATGATGGTGGTAAATGCAGATTATACTCCCGGACTTTTCTACCGCAAAGTCATCGACGGTCTGTGCGAAAATACGCTCTACACATTTTCAGCTGACATCATCAACCTGATTGCCTCCTATTCAAACATGATTAAACCCGATGTTTCGTTTCTACTCGATGGTGTTGTGATGTATTCTACAGGTGAAATCGATAATGATGAGCAATGGAATACTTACGGATTTACTTTCACCACAGCACCGGGTCAAAACTCTGTCACCCTTTCGTTGCAAAACAATGCCCCGGGTGGATTGGGCAACGACCTAGCCCTTGATAACATTTCGTTTCGGGCATGCGGACCCGAAGCCCTCATCTTCCCGGACGATGTGGCCAATATTTGTGCCAATGGAAATCCGGTCGATCTGGTAGCCACCATTGTGGGAGACCAGTTTCCTACCCCTTTTTTACAGTGGCAACAGAGCTTTGATGAGGGACTTACATGGGTAGATATGCTCGGAGAAACCAGTACCACCATTACCCATAGCGATCTTACTGAGGGAAATTACTACTATCGTTATTTGTTGGCCAACGGTGCAGGAAACCTGAGCTCTCCCAAATGCCGCATTGTGTCCAACGAAAAAATCATACGGGTAGTTCCTGTTTATCATTCCTTTGCGGAAAGTATTTGTGAGGGAATGAGTGTGACCATCGGAAACAGCCAGTACAGTTCAACCGGAATTTATCAGGATACACTTGTGAATTCGGTGGGATGCGATAGCATTATCACCCTCAACCTGACCGTTTTTCCCGATCAGGGAATTGAAGTAGATTTGCTACTCAACAATCCCACCTGTTCGTACCTGAATGACGGAATGATTGAATTGGATCAAATCAGTAACGCATACACGCCTTTTCTTGTTTCCATTAACAACCAATTTCTTGCAGAAGGAGATATCCTCAATGACCTTTCGGGAGGTGATTATCTACTGACAATTACCGACCATTATGGTTGTCAGCTCGACTCACTCATCAAGCTGAATACACCCGAACCATTCGTGGTAGACTTAGGAGACGATCTGGATATTGGCATTGGTGAGCAAGTTCATCTTGTTCCGATGAGCAGCGATCCAGTGAATCAGTTTCAATGGAGTCCGGCATCGCTCATCGATTGTGCACAAACCTGCTGGGAACTCAATTGGTCGCCACCCGAGTCGATGTACATCTATTTATCAGCCACCAATGACCAGAATTGTCAGACTAAAGATTCAGTTTATGTAAAGGTAGATCTTACCCGAAAAATATATTTTCCTTCGGCCTTTTCGCCCAATGGCGATGGGCTAAACGATTATTTTACGGTCTACGGTGCCGTTCCCCATATCCAGCTAATTAAAAAGATGATAATTGCCGATCGCTGGGGTGAAATCATTTTCCAACAGGAGGACTTGGCACCCAATATCCCCAACCTGGGATGGGATGGTACTTTTAAAGGAAAAAAACTTTCCCCCGGAGCATTTGTGTACCAGGTGGAAGTATTGTTCCTGGACAACCAAACCATAAAGTATTCAGGTACGTTTAGCCTGATCCGATAAGAAAAACGACTAAGAATCTGTCTAAAATTTTGTTTTAGGGCTCCGTTAGGAGCCAAATAATGGGTAGAAAAACAATCACACGAAAATATCCTTTTCTACCCAGATTCTTTCCCTACGGGAAAATTTTGACAGTCACTAAATTTAAGGGACAAAAAGTTTCATCTGTCAGGTTTTTATTATTTTTACCTGTTGTTGGGTTAGGATGTTAATGCATCCAACCCTAAATTTGTAAGTCTGTACCACTAATCCATACTCCGAATGTTTTCTACTGATCGCGAATCCAAAGAAAATATCCCCTCAGGGGGAAGTCCTTACTTTGAACTCAAACACTCACTACAACACTATATTACCGAAAAAAACTGGGGAAGTCTGGCCCGCGCTTCCCGGGATATGCTGGCCACCTACCCGGCTTCCGACTTTGCCTATTATACACTGGGGATGGCTTATTCCAAGTTAGGGAATTATCCTGAGGCGCTTACCCACCTGAAAAAAGCACTGTATCTCAACCCCGATTTGGTGAGTGCCGACTACCAATTGGGCATTGCAGCTTATTACGAGAAAAAATATGTGTTGGCCCTAGAACATTTTGAATCGGCCATTTCAAAAGGCATGAACACCCATTTTTTACATTACAACATGGGAAATGCGTGGTTTAAATTAGAGGATTATCATGCCGCCATTCAAAGCTATTTGCGCTGTTTAAGCATTTGTCCCGATTTTAACCCGGCTGCCTACGCACTTTTTAGAGTATATTTTGGGAAAAACGATTTCCAAAACGCCGTAGCGGCTTTACGTCCGGTGATTAGCAATGAAAAACTACCCGCCTATTTGTTTGCACAGGCCCGTTTGCTCTACGAAAACGATCCGGAAACCAATGCACACCTATTGCGCGAAGCCCATCGTTTGCTTAGCTGTGCCATCGATCTGGATGCCGATTTTGCGCTGGCCTACTACGAACGTGCCTATGTCAACAGCAAACTCAACGACCTGGCCGGTTTTGCCCGTGACAAACAGGCCGCCTTCGCTTTAAACCCTGACTTGCGTCAAGGTCATACTTTTGATTTGTTTTCTTCTTATTACATTTAAATTCATTGAGCCATGACCTCCAACAAAGAACAACAATTGACAACCTTGCCTGCTCTTTTCATAGTGGGTGGAACCGGACGATTTGTCGGAAAAACC
>JBFHGX010000036.1:0-29343 GCA_041582875.1 Bacteroidales bacterium
GCAAAACCGCTTTTGGTAAAGGGGTATTCTCCATAAAAATTGGAGAAATAATAAGCCATATTGTTTACCTGAGCCATGTCGGTAATAAAGGGTTCATCATCGCCATAATAGTAAACAAAGGGCACTTGAGCTCCATCAGAAGGACGGGTCCAGTACATGGTATATTTGTTATAGTTTTTCTTGGCTGTAACTACCATAATATAAGTAGCTACCGGAATCTCGCTCAACCAATGATACTCGGTAATTCCACCCACAACAATACTATCTACCAATGTTCCATTTGAGCCCAGCAAAACATCTTCAGGAACAGAAGCGTACAATTCCAGAGAAGCTTTGTCGGATGGACTGTCATAGCATGGAAACCATTTACGCGCCCCTTGTGGTTCGCAGTCGGTAAATAAATATCCGTCAGAAACATAAAAAGCACCATCTTCAATCTCATTGTGCTGATAATCAATCATCACCGAAAGGTATTCTCCCGGCTCATAGGTCCTATCCAACTGAATATTCAATAGATTTCCTACTTGCGCGAATGAAATACCTGCCTGCGAAACACCTGTTACCAACAACGATGTTTCTACGGCATTCAGCGTGATCGTATTCAATGCAGTATCCACCCTAATATCAACCAACACTTGTCCATCAAACGATTGAGGATAAGGAGGTTCAAAGTTATTGGTAAAATCAAGGATCAGCGTATACTTTTGCACGTCGAATTTATGCGCGGGCGAATTTGGTCCCAAGGGCACCAAGGCGGTATGACCAGCTTTTCGCTGATTTTTTAACGAACAATAATGGGCTCCATCATGCAGTTCTTGCGCTGACAAGGAGAGGCTGTTTGATACCAACCAAAGGGTCAACATCAAAATGAGGCTTGATTTCTGATACATAACAGGGTTTTGTTAATTTTGACTCGTGTTTTGACAAAGATAAAAGAATAACATCCATTGAACAAAAAAACCAACATATTTTTCCGTTTAGCCCTAATATCAGCTCTTGCCTTCAGCGTATTAGGTTGCCGTCACCAAACCAACCAAGACGATCTTCAGATTTTTCGGTACAACGAATCGGCGGGGTTGGTCACGCTTGATCCTGCTTTTGCGCGCGATCAGGCACACACTTGGGTGTGCAATCAGTTGTATGATGGCTTAGTACAACTCAACGACAGTTTACAAGTTAAACCCGCCATTGCTCATTCGTGGGAAATTTCACAAGATGGCTTGACCTATACTTTTCACTTGCGTGATGATGTGCGTTTTCACGATGACCCTATTTTCAACCAACAAATAAGGAAAGTTACCGCCTACGATGCGGCATTTAGCCTGAAAAGATTGCTCGACCCCAAGACTGCCTCACCTGGAGCCTGGGTATTGGCAAAGGTTAAATGGGAAGACAATACTCCTTTGATTGAACCAAAAAACGACAGTACTCTAACCATTGAACTTACCCAACCCTTCCCTCCTTTTTTGAGCATTTTAAGTATGCCCTATTGTTCGGTCATTCCGAAAGAAGTAGTTGAATACTATGGAAAAGATTTCCGCACTCATCCCGTGGGAACGGGACCGTTTCAAATGAAAAATTGGGTTGAAAATATCAAGTTGGTTCTCACCAGAAACCCCCATTATTTTGTAACTTCAGGAGACACCCCCCTCCCACTGTTGGATGGTGTGGCCATTTCGTTTCTGATTGATAAAATGACGGCCTTCATGGAATTTGCCAAAGGCAATTTTGATTTCATGTCGGGCATCGACCCATCCTATAAAGATGAGTTGCTAAATAAGTCGGGTGAACTCAAAAAAAAATACCAGGATCGGTTCACCTTATTGGGACAACCATTTTTAAATACCGAATACCTGGCCATTTTAGTCGACACTTCCATGGATGCAGTTAAAAGCAGTCCTTTGCACAACAAAAAAATACGTCAGGCCCTCAACTATGGTTTCGACCGACGAAAAATGTTGCGCTATTTGCGGAATAACATTGGCGAACCCGGCACCAAAGGTATCGTCCCCAATGGCATGCCCTCTTACAACGAAAAGGCCGGATACGGCTATGATTACCAGCCCGAACGAGCCCGTGAATTAATTAAAGAGGCAGGCTTTAATGCAAAAAAACCTGTTCCGCTCATCACATTGGTTACAACGCCTGACTACCTCGACCTCCTGAAATTTGCCCAAGCTCAATGGGAAGAAGTCGGACTTACCGTGGCCATTGAAGTTTCGCCTCCGGCTTCGGTACGCGAAATGAAAGCACAGAGCAAGCTTTCATTTTTCAGGGCTTCATGGATTGCCGACTATCCGGATGAGGAAAATTATTTGTCGCTGTTTTGTTCAGAGAATTTCGCTCCACAAGGCCCCAATTACACCCATTTCTCAAATGCGGTGTATGATAGTGTCTACCGCCGTGCCATGCTGGAAAACACGCCCTACAAGCGAACTTCCTACTACCGACAACTCGACAGCCTAATCATGGAAGAAGCCCCCATAGTGGTTTTGTATTACGACGAATCGGTTAGGATTGCTCAAAATAATGTGATTGGACTCACCACCAATCCGATGAATATGTTGGACTTACGAAAAGTACATAAAATTCACCCTGGTGTTATTCCAACTGATCAGTAAAACAGCCCGCATTTTAGTGCTTGTTGGATGTGATCTATTGCATGATTGATCATCAGATAACTTTTGTATTTTCGCCTTGTTAAATTTTTCACAATGATACATAATCCGATACTACAAATTTCACTCGACTTCTTACATTTAATGGCAACCATTGCTTGGATTGGAGGTGTGTTTTTCAATTTTCTGGTGGTAATGCCTACCGTAAACAAAGTACTTGATCCGGCCACAACCGGTCGATTCATGGGCGCTTTAATGAAAAGGGTAAGGGTGATTGTATATAGCTCATTGCTCATTTTGTTTGTTACCGGGATTCCCATGAAAATTGCCAGTGAATACTATGTGGCCATCATCAATTTTGACAACAATTGGGAGATTGTAGGTTTTATCAAACATGTTTTTGTAGGTCTGCTAGCTATCATGGCATTCCTTTCCTTCGAGATTGTCTCGCCCAAAGTAGCCAAACTTGCTGCACAAGGCCCCTCTCCGGCATTGATAAACATGAAAAAGAAACAAATGATGCTGGGTGGACTAGCCTTCTTGTTTGGCATCATTGTTATTTTCCTTTCGGCGATGATGAATTATCTATAACTCAATTTAAAAAAAATCATCTTTGCTTAATAATGTCAGTTCTTTTCCCTACTCTTCTATAGATCTGAGAGTTAAGAATTCCGGCCAATATTCCGTATCCGGCTGTAATTAAACCAAATACAAAGTAAGGTCATGGTATTGATTGATTCCAAATAATAAATTGACAATTCTTGATTTTCATCCGTTTCCTGTATTACATTTGCGGAAGCTAAGGTAGTGTATTCTGAATAGTTCAGCAGCCATCGCCTTATCTCAATCATTCACCGTTAAATACTAACCCCTACAGGTTTTCTCTTCTTATAACTGAAAAAACGCTAGTAGTCTAAATCAAAAGATCATGGTAAAAGTTAAAGAAGGTAAAGAAAAAAATGAGAAAAAAGAACCTCAAAAAAATCTGAAAGAGAAACGAGCTGCCAAAGCCGCCAAGCGAGCTGAGAAAAAATAACCTAGTCAGGATTCTGACCTAAGGAAAACCAAATATCCTGTTCAGTGCGCACGCTAAGTTTGAAACTATTCTATTGGCTTACGCATGTATTGGTTAGAATACATTAAATAATATTTTGTATCAACTGATGCAATTGTTTTCAGATGCTGATAAAACAATTGCAATCAACCATCGGAAATGAAGTTGATAAAATAGCGTCAGTCTTATTACATCCACGAACACTTTACAAAATAAGTATCTATTTGAATTGTTGAATAATCAGCGCCAATATGATACTGATGGCCAAACCGATATTGACCTTGTACAGGTCGCGAAACAATTGGGTATAAGTATTTTTAATCAGGTGTTTGTTAAGTAGATAATTGATGGCATATTCCCGGCCCGCTAAAATACCCACAAACGTCCATGTAGTGCTCATGGGTATGGTATTCACCATAGTAAACACGTACAAAACAACGCCATAAGTTAAATCGATTAAGGTAGCCGAACGAATATTCGCTGTGTTAACCTTTTGTTTTACCACATCCTGTATTTTGCCCCCTTTTCGTTGAAACACCAAAGCCAATAATGCCAGGATAAATACCAATGAACCGATAAGCCACCATAAATCGAGCTTACGGGGCAAGTAAACATATATATTTGCGAAATCCTGTACCAACCACTGTGACCATAAAAAACCAGTAGAAAACCATTGAGCCACCAACCAAAATCGTTTTTGGTTTTTCATTTGGGTTTTGTCCAACGACGATTTCGATTCGAATTTTCGGGCAATCACAAAATACACCGCAAAGGCAAATACAAAAGCAACCGCATACCCCAATACCGACTTAACCACCATTTTTTCAATTACTTGTCCTGAAGAAAACACGCTCAGAATCATAAAAGTGGTACTTACCGGAAAACCAAATCGCGTAACAATAAGCAAAACCAATGGAGGTAAAAGAAACCACCAACCCACACTCTCAGGCAAAGGGATTTTACTTAGCCTTCCATATGTAACATCTCCATCATTCAAAAACCACCCGATTATAAGTGTTGCACTCAGAATAATTGCAGCATAACCCCACAACACCAACCAATGCCTTTTAGAGTTGGAGGTTA
Organism: Bacteroidales bacterium; assembly: GCA_041582875.1. GTDB lineage: Bacteria > Bacteroidota > Bacteroidia > Bacteroidales > F082 > UBA6244. The sequence continues at coordinate 4,756 of JBFHGX010000036.1, forward strand.
AAAAGGTTCCCAATGTCTGAATAACATCATTAGCAACTACAGCATATCCGGCCAAGGCAAATCCGATTAGGGAAATGAAAAGAGGAATTGTCATTTTAAACTTTTTCTATTTAGACGAAAATAATTCACATGGTTACTCCAGAGTAATTCATGCTAAATTAGATAATTATATCTCATCCACAATACTCAAAACCGATTCTTATACAGTAGAACTCTATCATAGGTGATAGAGTTAATTAAGACTATTTCTTCCAAACTGAAAACCAAGATTGCTTGTTCTAAAATAACTTCCTTCACCCATATTTTCCTGATCCGGAAAGAAACTTGTATTTATAACAAAAAAAAAGTCCCGCAAAAGCGGGACTTGAAATCTTAAATGTGTGCTATATAAACTATGCTAGTCTAACATTAACTGCATTTAAACCTTTTCTACCTTCTTCTAAATCGAATGTAACTTCATCATTCTCGTGGATCATATCTTTAAGTCCATTAGAATGTACAAAATACTCTTTTGATGAATCGGCATCTTTGATAAAACCGAATCCTTTTGTGTCATTAAAAAATTTGACAGTTCCTTTATTCATTGTTATAAATTTTGTGAACGGCAAAGATATACTAATTAATTGATAATGTTGTATTTTAATTACTTTATTACAAAATAATTCGATTATTTTGTAATAAATCAGATATATTTTCATTTTTCGAGAAACTTTTAACAACATATCGCATAATAACAGTCGTTAAAGAGTCAATCTTCTCCAAAATAAATACACTTTACTGGAGCGATAAAAAACTTTTTCACGATTTATACGCTATCGATTTGTTTCCTATCTTCGAATATCAAAAAAAAGATGAATCTTTGCCGAGCTATAGTAAAAATAGCTCCTCTATTATCACGACATTAAAAAATGAGTAAGCCTCTATCCTTGATAAAAAAAAGCCTTAAGATTATACTCTGGAGTATGGTCGCTTTATTTTTCCTGTTGGTATTGCTTGCAGCTCTTATCCAAATACCCGCCATTCAAACTAAAATCATCCAACAAGCCACAACCTATGTTTCCAACAAAACACATACACAAGTTAACATTGCCAGCGTAAGTATTTCACTACCCAGGTCACTGGTAATCAAAGGGCTATTTTTAGAAGACGTACAGCACGACACCTTAATATATAGCGATTACTTGGGCGTTGATATTTCCATTTACGATTTACTCAACCATAAGATTACAATAAATCACCTGGAGATAGACGGTTTGTATGCCAACGTATACAACACTGCTACCGACTCTATCTTTAATTACCATTTTCTAACCACTGCTTTTCAGGATACCATACCATCTACAACTACCGATACGATTAGCAACGAGGCATGGTCATTCAATATGGGAGTACTCCTGCTTAAAAATATCAGAATACATTATCTGGATGCTTATGGAGGTATGGATGTAGCATCGAATCTTAAAAAATTAAGGTTAGAAATGTCGGATATGGATTTGACCCATCTGGCCTTTGACCTGGATGATTTAAATATCGACGGTTTGACTGCTCAAGCAAAATTGACCGAATCAAAACACCAGACAATCGACAAACCTTCTGAATCAACATCTACACTACCTATATTTAAGGTGGATCGATTACAAATCCAACATAGCCAGGTAAGTTATGATAATCAGGTGGTTGATGAATTTTTTCAGGCCGACATTATTGACCTGATGCTCAAAAAAACGTCGGCTAACATGCAACAGTCGATCATTGAACTGGATGAAATATCACTTACCCAAAGTGATTTCAAAATTTACTTACCGGAAGTAGTTGCTCAAACACAAGAAAACCTGGACTCACTAACTCCTACCACGAAAAACAACTGGAAAGTAAGGGTAAATGCCATCAATTTGCAAGACAATTCGCTGACATATAAAAAAGGAGATAATCACCTGAAAAATGATTATTTTGATGTAGATCAATTGGCTTACCGTCAAATCACATTTGTAGGAAGCGACATGAATTACTCCGCACAAAAGACTGAACTTTCAGTCAAGGATTTCAGCGCCACTGACCAAAATGGATTTTCAATCAACCAGTTGGCTTTACACTTTGCCATGGATGCGCATTCCATCACGGCTAAAAACCTTGAGATAAAAACTCAACGTTCATTAATTCAAGGTGATATCAACCTGCAATTTCCGTCACTTTCTTCCCTTAACGACTCGCTTGGATGGCTGGTAACCCAAATGGATATGAAAAATGTGAAGGTCAGCAATGCAGACATCCTGTATTTTAATCCGCAACTCGCCACCCAACCCTTCTTTGCCAACAAGGATTTATCAACCTCCTTTTCAGGCATAATATCAGGCCCTATCCGGCAATTGACCGGAAAAAAGATCGTGATCAAAACAGGTCGCAAAACTACCCTTCAAACTGATTTCACCATCACAGGACTACCCGATTTCCAATCATCCCAATTTGATATTCCACGGCTGCACCTGATTTCAGGAAAAAGTGACTTAGAGTTGCTGGCTGCAACATCAACACCACAAAATCTGGATTTACCGGAAGAAATCAGCATTCAAATGGAGTTTAAAGGGAGTTTAAACGCATTTGAAACAGCCTTGATTTTGGAAAGCAGTTTCGGTTCGGCACAACTAACAGCCTCACTCGACCCTCAGGAAAACTACTCAAGCAAACTGACGCTAAAGCAACTGGACTTAGGGAAATTACTCAAAGACACCGCCACATTAGGTCCGGTAACGCTTTCGCTGATGACCAACGGACATGGGTTAGACCTAAAACACCTAAAAGCGAACATCAAAGCAAATGCATCATCCTTGTATTTCAATCATTACAACTATAGCAACCTGCTGATCGATGGGGAAATTAGTGAAGATCAGTGGGAAGGGAAGATAGATTTAAACGACAAAAACCTGGTTTTTAATTTTGATGGATTGGCCAATCTATCGCCCCAAAACGAACAATTCAAATTCAATTTTAATTTGCTCGGCGCAGATTTGAAAAAACTGAATTTTACAACAGAAGATATTCGACTGGCGATGGAAGCCCATGCAGACATCACCGGAAATTCAATTGAAAATCTCAACGGGAGTACAGAAATCACTCAAATTGTAGTGGTTAGCGATGGCCAGCAAATAGAATTGGATTCGGTACAACTATGGGTAACCAATACGCCCGGAAAAAGTGAGCTTAGGATTCAAAGTCCGCTTTTGGGATTAAATTATGATGGAACTCACTCCCCTGCAGAACTCCCTGCCCTCATGACAACATTGATTAATTACTATTTCGCGTTTTCTGACACCACAAAAGCCAACGAAAACGACTCCATTCAATTTGACTTCGAAATACAATTGCATGATCACCCATTAATTACGCAAGTACTTTTCCCTGAGCTAACTCGATTTGAACCTGGCATCATCAACGGAAGTTATAACAGCAAAAGCCAAGATTTAAGCATCCACGGGACAATTAACCACATGACCTATGCGGATACCGAAATCGATCAATTAGAATTGGTAATAAGTTCAAACATCAACGAGCTAAATTATAAAATATCTACCTCAGACATCAAGCATCCGCAACTGAGTCTTGATAATTTTACGATAGAAGGAAAAGTAGCCGAAAACAAAATTTCAACCACCCTTTCTTCTTCTGACAACAAACTGGATAACAAATTGTTGATAAGCACTTTATTTGAAAAGAAAGGAAATGATTTCAGGGTTTCTATCGATTCGAATGAGTTTTATCTGATGAACAACCAATGGGACATTTCTCCTGACAATTATGTACTATTTGGCAACGACGGGTTTATAGTCCATAACCTAACCATGAGTCGGAATAACCACCAGGTGGGAATAAATTCAGTAAACAAGCAGTTTAACGACGACCTGAAAATTGACATCAAAAACTTTAAACTGTATGACATTTTTGGCATTATCGAAAACGACAGCAACATGATTCGAGGAACGCTCAACGGCAATATTTTGCTCAAAAGAGTAAATGATGCCTATGGAATTGTTGCAGATGCAAGCATTGATCAATTGAAAGTAACCGAAATTTTAATCGGAGACGTAACTTTAAAAGCCGAAAACAAAAACAGCACAAATTTCAATGTGCAGCTAGACCTTAGTGGAGCCAGTAATGAACTGAACCTTAAAGGCAATTACATTCCGGATGGTGGAGAAAAATCGCTGAACATTCAAATTGAGATCCCCTCGCTATCGATGAAAACCATTGAAGCCTTTTCGATGGGGCAAATCAGGAATGCATCGGGAATTGTTTCGGGTGACTTCAGCATCATGGGCAGCGCTTCTCAGCCCGAAATTGCAGGAGAACTAAAATTCAATAATACTTTTTTTGTGCCTTCCCAACTGAATAACAGAATTGAACTTCAACACGAAACTATACGGGTTAAAAACGATGGCCTTTATTTTGACAATTTCACGCTTTTAGACATACATCAGCGGCCTGCTGTAATTGATGGCTCCATCAAAATGACGCAATTCAGCAACCCTACATTTGCACTTCAGGTGGATACCGAAGACTTTTTATTAGTTAACAGTACTGCTAAAGACAACAAAACCTTTTTTGGCAAGCTGATCATCGACAGTAAAATCAACATCAAAGGCCCCATAGAGTTACCCGTCATCAATGCAAAACTGAAGATTAAAAACGGATCAAACTTTACCTTTGCGGTTCCTGAAAATCAACTATCCACCAACAAAGGGCAAGGAATTGTTGAGTTTACCAATCGAAGCAAACACAACCCCATATTGGATCAAGGAAAGAAAAATAAAAGTCAGTATTCCGGATTTACCGGTTTCGATCTTTCTTCCATTATCGAGCTGGATAAATTAGCCAAATTCAGGTTACTGATGGACCCCTACTCCAACGATTCACTTGTTGTACAAGGAGAGGCTGCTTTGAGCTTTACCATAGATCAAAGCGGCAAGATGAGTTTGACCGGAGCTTATCAATTGACTGACGGAAGTTATATGGTATCACTGGAATCAATCATTAAAAAGAGATTCATCATCGAAAAGGGAAGCACCATTACCTGGAATGGCGACCCCATGGATGCAGGGATTTCCATCAATGCCATCTATTCGGTACGTGCCTCGCCCATCAATCTGATCACAGAACAAACCACAGGAATTAGTGATGCAGATTTAAATGCTTACAAACAACGTTATCCATTTTTGGTAGTTCTTAAAATTCGGGGAGAGATGCTCCAACCTGAAATCAGTTTTGAAATTCAACTTCCTCCCGAAGAAAAAGGGATTCTAGGTGGTGCTGTGGAAGCCAAATTAAGTCAGTTGAACGAAAACCCTTCAGAACTGAATAAGCAGGTTTTTGCGCTGTTAGTACTGGGCAGATTTGTACAAGATAATCCTTTAGAAATGGGTGCCAATGGCGAGGCTAGCAACCTGGTTAGGAATACTGTAAGTTCATTTTTATCTTCCGAACTAAATAAATGGAGTTCGAAACTGGTGCCCGGTGTAGAACTCAATTTTGATGTGAATTCATATAATGAATATGAGTCGAACCAAGTGTCAGGAAGAACTCAGGTGGACATTGGACTAAAAAAACAACTTTTTGATGAGCGACTTTCGGTTCAAATTGGAGGTGTGGTGGATGTAGAAGGTGCCAAAGCCAAAGAAAATTCATTAAGTAATGTCACCAGTGACGTTTCAGTTGAATATGAATTGACAAAAGACGGACGGTACCGACTGATCGGATTTAGCCACAACCAATACGAAGGAGCCATTGAAGGACAAGTGGTTGAAACTGGTGTTGGCATCATTTACCAACGTGATTTCGATCAATGGAAAAACTTTTTTAAATCACTTAACCGACAAAAGTGAGTCTGGAGAACTACATATCGAAAGCAGGATTAATCATGAAAATTATGTTGATAAACATGATTATTATGTTGTATGCCTGTAGTGGCACCCGAAAATTAGCCCCCGATCAAAAACTATACACAGGATTTACCATTGAGGTTAAATCAGCCGATAATCTGAGTAAAAAAGAACGCAAAAGCATCACTAAATTAGCTGGTAGCGTCATAAATATGCGACCCAACAAAACCGTCTTAGGAATGCGTCCCAAACTTTGGCTTTACATTTCTGCCGGAGAAAATCCAAAAAGCAAATTTGAAAAATGGATTCAGAAAAAGGGCGAACCTCCTGTGTTATTAAGTCAGATAAACCCCAATATCATTTCAGATGTAATAGACGCTCAACTATTTAACATTGGCATTTTCGATGCACAAACCTCATTTTCCATTTCCAGCAAACAACATACTGCACAAGTAACATACACTTGCGATGTACGTCCTTCATATATCGTATCCGAATACAACGACAGTATTTCCGACAAAAACCTAAGTCATCTAATCGCTCAAATAAAAAGCGAATCACTGATCAAACCTGGAGAAAGTTACTCGCTCAGTAAACTATCAGATGAAAGAGCACGCATCGACACCTACCTAAAAAACAATGGGTTTTTCTTCTTTAGTCCTGAATACCTTAATTTCGTTGCCGATACTTTTTCAAAAGGACGAAGGGTTCAACTTACGCTAAAACTAAAAGACAGCATCCCGACAAGGGCATTAAAAGCCTTTTATATCAATCACGTGTATATCGACCAAAGCTTTTCGCTGAACACCGATGAAAACAAATTAATTCACGACACCATTCACTTTGATAGTGCGGTCTTCTTTGGTCAGAAAGAGGACATGGATATCAGACCAAAGGTGATTTTGGGGTCGGTATTTATCACCAAAGGAGATCTATACTCACGTAAAAACCACAATACAACCCTCAACCGATTGATGTCGATGGGTAATTTTAAGTTTGTCCAAGTGAAATTCACCCAAGTAGATTCATCGAAAACGGCGCTTTTAAATGCTACCATACTGATGACTCCACTGCCCAAACACAATTTTAGAACTGAAGTTGATATCGTTTCAAAATCGAATAATTACACCGGTCCGAAACTTGATTTAAGTTTTAGAAACCGCAATGCCCTTGGAGGCGCTGAATTGCTTCAATTCAATGTAGAGGGCACCTTTGAAGCACAATTAGGTGGCACAAATAAAAACCTATACTCCTACTCTATCAACCCCAAACTAGAATTGTATTTTCCACGATTCCTGCTACCCTTTAAAACCAAAACCGACGGTCTGTACACCCCTAAAACAAGGCTTTCGCTTTCGTTTAAATTTTTAAAGATGGTGAATTACTACAACATGCACACGCTGGAAGTTATCTATGGATACCGTTGGAAAACAGAAATGAGCAAAGAACATGAGCTTAATCCCATCAGCATTAGCTTATCACAATTCTCGAATCAATCGGATGAGTTTTTAGCACTTATCGCCTCCAACCCCTACCTCAAACAAAGTTATGAGGAACAGTTTATTGCAGGTGGCAGTTACGCCTTTACCTACAACGAGCAGGTATTTCCGTACAAAAAAAATCAATTCTATTTTCATCCTACCGTTGAAATTGCCGGAAACTCTATATCGTTGATAAAACTATTGGGAGGTAAAACCATTTCCCCCGAAAACCCAAGCAGTGTAGCTGGTTCGGTGTATTCTCAATTTGCCAGGTTTAGTCTTGACGGACGAAGTTATTATAATTTGAACACCAAATCAGTACTGGTTTCCAGAGCACTGATAGGCCTGGCCGTTCCGTATGGCAATACCAACACCCTACCCTACAGCAAGCAATTTTTTGCAGGCGGCCCCAATGGGTTACGTGCCTTCCATATCAATTCAGTTGGACCGGGCAATTACAATCAGGCACTAGATAGCAGCGATTTTTTACAATTGGGTGGAGACGTAAAAGTAGAAGCCAATATTGAATACAGATTTAACATCATCAGCTACTTAAAAGGGGCATTGTTTTTAGATGTCGGTAATGTATGGGAACTAAAGTCGAACCCGGCCAAGGTAGGCACGCCATTTGGCTTCTCCAGTTTTGTGAGTGAGGTTGCTGTAGGAGCAGGTGCTGGAATCCGGATTGATCTTTCGTTTTTCGTATTGCGATTCGACTTGGCCATGCCGCTTAGAAAACCTTGGCTTGATCCAAATCAAAGATGGGTAATTAACAGCATCAACTTGGGCAGTTCATCATGGAGAAGAGAAAACCTACTGCTCAATATCGCTATTGGATATCCTTTCTAAAAAGAAAAATGATAATTCTACCCAAAACAAACCCATCAAATCTTAGGCAAGTTGGTGTGTTTCAATTTATTTATTCGTTATATTTTCATGTAATACGGAATTTGTATCGATAATTGAACTATCTTACCACGATTATGCCAAAAATGCGATTTTTAAAACTAAACATCAGTTTTTGGCGTGCATTTCTCCCGTTGTACAATGTCATTAAAAGAAAGGTAAAAATTCATGTACGAAAAAAAACAGGCTGCTTTTACGTCTCCTGATCTAACTCAAATGCAAGTAGTTATCATTGATCGCCGCACCAAAATATACATCCCTGCTGATGCTGATCCGGCAGAAGCCAAGGAACGGTACTTATCAAGAGTGGGAAACAAAAAACCTTAACACGCAAGGGTTATTCAAATAAATAAAGGAGTGCAGTTCGAAAGAGTTGCACTTTTTTTAGATATATATTTTAAAATATTTATTGCTAAAAGGACTTTTTTTATTGTTTTACGATATATTTTGTTTGTTTATTAATATATTTTGTATTTCTTTGCAGTACACTTAAACAATTCATCATGGAAACTGTAAAGAAACCCTTAAGCATTAAAATCATTTATTGGCTTACCAATATCACATTTTGGATTTATGTAGCCGCAGCAACACTTTTATCTGTTTTAGCCATCAGCTTTATGATGGGAGTTCTCGATTCAGCGCAACTGCATGTGGGCATGCCTATTTCTGTAAACATCCTTGAAAAAGGAACCTTAGATGTGGGAGACACGTTCATTGGAATACAACTGGTAGAAATGACCGGAAAAATACATTTTATTGATACTCCTGTTTTTATCGGTCAGATTTACAGTGTATTCATTATGGGAATCGTCCTCATTACATTTTATATTTTTTGGTTGTTCCGACAATTCATCAAACACATTTATCGTGGTAACTATTTCGACACCGACAACATCGCTTCATTGAAAAAAATTGCTTATGCATTGGTCGGAATATGGGTTTTTACTGTAATTTATAGCTATTTCCAGTACTTCTATCTAGCCATTAACATGAATTTTAACAGCATTGAAATTACCAGTGATGTGCATACTTACCCCATTACACTCCTGGTAGCGTTGTTTATTTGGGTGCTATCCCATATTTTCCATAAAGGATGTGAGTTACAAGAAGAAACAAATTACACAATATAATATTATGGGAATAATTGTAAATCTGGATGTTATGTTAGCCAAACGAAAAATGAGTCTGACTGAACTATCCAATAAAGTGGGAATAACCATGGCCAATTTGTCCATACTTAAGAAGGAAAAAGCCAAAGCAATTCGTTTTTCAACGCTGGAGGCCATCTGTGAAACATTGGATTGCCAACCAGGAGACATCCTTGAATATAAACCAAAAAGTACAAAAGATCATGAATAAAGAAAAAGAAGTAAAAGAATACATCATTAAACAAGGGCTTAAGCTAGAATGCGTTATCTGTAAAAACACCTGGTTTTGGACAAGAACAACTTTGATGAACACCAGCGGCATGTCGTTTTTAGGATTAGATTGGGCCAATAAAAATGCTACCAACTATGTTTGCAACGCATGTGGATATGTGCATTGGTTTCTCGACAAGAATTAACCGCGTATAATCGCAAGTACAAAAAGCACCAATAATCCTCTGTTGTTCCTGTTTGTTTCATTATTACTGGTTCAAACAAAGCAAAAGTTGAAAATTACCAATATATTATTATATTTGTTAAGCCTGTAACTTTTGTAAATCATGACAGTTTTATCCCATTTTGCCAGCAATTACCTCTCCCATGTAATTCAAGGAGACAAGAAAGAATGCTTAGAGATTGCCCGAAAATATCTGGAGGGAGGTAGCTCAATGACAGAACTTTACGAAGAAGTTCTTAAACAAGCGCTTTATGAAGTTGGTCGACTTTGGGAGTCAAACAAAATTAGCGTAGCAACGGAGCATTTGTCAACAGCCATCACCGAATCTATTTTAAACGAGTTATATTACGAATTTAATTTTAATGTAAACGAAAACAAAAAGGTAGTACTTGCTTGTGCAGAAAATGAGCAGCATCAGGTAGGCATTAAAATGGTAGGTGACGTTTTTGAAAAACACGGTTGGGATACTTTTTTCCTGGGAACGGGTATACCAGTTGCTGAGCTTATTAGTTTTATCCACGAAAAAAAACCAGATGTGCTTGCCATTTCATTAAGCATCTACTTTAACTACCGAGGGCTGAACGATATGCTAATTGAAATTACAAATGAATTTCCTAACCTCGAGATTTTGTTGGGAGGTCAGGCTTTTAGTCGGCTGTCGGCTGAACTTGTGAATAATTTTCCGGAAACAAAAATCATCAATAATCTGTACGATTTGAATCAATATCTAGCAACTAAAACTGAATAACATGGAACGAAAAAACTTACTGGCTACAGCCAAGGTATTAAAACAAGTTGAAGCTCCTTTTGCACAGGAATATAGCTCCAAAATGGAGATGCTGGTCAGCAAAATGAACCAATTGATGGAGTCGCGTGAAGATATAACCGAACTGGTTGGCAAAAACAACGTTTCGATGATGAAAGACAATCATGCCAATCATGCCCGTTTTATGGAATCGATTTTTCATCAGCATTCACCAGAAACCCTTTTAGACACTGTCCTTTGGGTTTTTAGAGCTTACAGGTCGCGGAATTTCAGCTCAACTTATTGGGCAGCACAACTAAATACTTGGGTAGAAATTTATCGTGCCGAACTTTCGCCTGATTGCTTTAATGCCATTTACCCTTACTACAAATGGATGCAAATCAATATCCCTGCTTTCAATATGATTGCTGAGAGCAATTTAGATATTCCTTTAGCTTCACATTAACATCATTTACTTGGACGCACAATCAATCATATCCGACTGGCAATCTATAATTTACGATTTACAGATCAGCAGTAACGCAACTGCTATTGGAGTTTACAGCCTTAAGGAAGAACTTTTAGAAGCCAATGCGGCAATGGCCTACTTTTTAGCGCTTAACAAAGAATCGAATACAGCCACAAACAAATTAATAAATCCTACGCTTGAACAATTACTTTCCGTTCACAAGGAAGGGAAAATATTTGAAGGCATGCTGACGATTGGAAATTATTCGAATATCAGTTACACATTTGATGCAAAAGTTTTCAGAAAGTCGGATCAACTGCTTGTTTACTGCGAAACAGATGCTCCGCATTTATTCAGTGAAAACAAAAAAATGAGTCGGTTAAATCAGGAGGTCAACAACCTTCAGCGTCAGCTAATCAAAGAAAAAGGAAAATTACAGCATACCCTAAATGAGCTAAAAAACACCCAACAAATGCTCATCCATGCTGAAAAAATGAGTGCGTTAGGAAAACTCGTGGCCGGAATAGCACATGAAATCAACAATCCCATTGCCTTTGTTTACAGCAATATCTACTCAATCGAAGAAAATGTAAACGACCTCATCGAGTCATTTAACGAAATAGAAAAACTGTTAAAAAGTTCTGGGGAGGGGAAATTCGATGCAGAAATTGACCGGATCAGAAAGAACCATGAAATAGATTTCGTTTTGGAAGACCTACCAGATATGACCCTTGAAACCAAAAAAGGAATAGATAGAGTGAAGGTTATCGTTGAGGATCTCAGGAAGTTTTCAAGACTAGACGAATCCGAAGTTAAAATAATTGACCTGATTGAAAACTTACATTCCACTTTGGTCATCGTGGGATCGGCCATTAAAGAGAAAAAAATTCACTGTTCAATTGTTGGCCCTGAAAAGCTTTATTCGGAATGTTATCCCGGGCAACTCAATCAGGCCCTGTTAAATATTATTATGAATGCCGTACAAGCTGTTGACGAAGGTGGAATTATTATCATTGAATTGAAAGAAGATGACAACAGCATTATCATTTCCATAAATGACAACGGACCTGGTATTCCTGAACATCTCAAAGATAAAATTTTCGAGCCTTTTTTTACCACCAAGGCAGTAGGAAGTGGCACTGGACTTGGACTTAGCATTTCTTACAAAATTATCCATGATCTGCATAAGGGTTCACTTTTATTTGATTCGGAAGCAGGCCAAGGAACTACGTTTAAGATGATTATCCCTAAAAATATAGTAAAGAGATGAACTCAATTGCAGTTAACGAAAACGATTATAATCTATTGGTTATTGACGATGAAATTGAAGTCACCAAGTCGTTGGTGCGGCAATTCAGAAGGAAATACAATGTTTTTGCTGCCACAAGCGGACAAGAAGCACTTAACATCATGGACAACAACGACATTCATGTAGTCATTTCTGATCAAAGAATGCCGGGACTAACAGGTGTTGAATTTTTTTCCAAAGTGAAAGAAAAGTATCGAGATACACTTCGCTTGATATTAACCGGATACTCTGACATTCAAGCTGTCATTAATGCGATCAACAAAGGCCAAGTGTACCGCTATGTAACAAAACCATGGATTCCCAATGAGTTGGACTCGATAGTAAAAGAGGCTTTCGAAAAATACCGTTTGGTGATGAACAACAGAATGCTCATGAAGAGTCTGGAAGAAGCCAATGCTACACTTGAAGAAAAAGTACGTCAGAGAACACGTGAATTAGAGGAAATCAATCTCCAAAAAAATAAATACATTGGTATTGTGGCTCACGACCTCAGAAACCCCATTGGGGTAGCCAAGTCTTTTTCAGTTTTATTGCTAGAAGATTACGATAATTACTCAAAAAATGAACATCTTGAATTTATTGGCATAATCAGTGAGAGATGCTCCTATTCGCTTAACCTGATGCATACTTTTCTGGATATTTCAAAAATTGAATCAGGAATTTTTGAAATTGACCTTCACAAACAGAACTACATTTCTTTTCTAAAAAAAGCAATTGAACAAAGTGAAATGCTGGCTAAGGGTAAAGAACAAACCATTGAATTTCTCCACCCCGATCACGAGTTAATTTTTGACTTCGACAAGGATAAGCTGGAACAGGTTATTGGCAATTTACTAAGCAATGCCATCAAATACAGCCAGCCTAATTCACACATAATCATCGATGTTAGTGAGGAAAACGGCTCTGTATTCACTAAAATTATTGATCAAGGACAAGGTATTTCTCAACATGAATTAGATAAAATATTCAACCCATACGAAACCACTTCAACCAAGGCTACTGGCAACGAAAAGTCAACAGGACTGGGTTTAGCCATTGTTAAGAAAATTATTGAGGCACATCAGGGCAAGATAACTGTGGAAAGCGAAGTTGGAAAAGGAACTACTTTCACCATTTGTTTTAACTGTAAAAATCCGTAAACGGTTAACATGAAAAGGTTCTGCAAAAATCGGCAGAATTCTGACCAATGATTTTAACTTAAAAACGCTGGGTAATATTAAAGTACAGCCGTTGATAGTTGTATTCCTTTTCAAACGTTCCTTCCACATTAAGTGAGCAGTAGAGCTTTTTCATAATGCGATAGGTCAGGCTCAGCTCTCCCATATTTTGTGTGAGCGATGATTCTGAATTCAAAAAGTCATACTGAACCAACCGGTAGCCTATACTTCCGTCTAACTTAGCAGGAACCAGCTCTTTATTTAGTCCAATACTGAAGATTTTCCCGGAAAGATATGAAGTCTCGAGCAAGGTGGCCGAAATTGTTACCGACGCATGAACACTGGGAACTCTACTCATGGTAACATAAGCATAGAGGTTTTTGGTAGGTAGAGGATCTTGTTTACGTAAACGATAGCCTGTTTTCACTCCCATAAAAACACTTCTGCCGGGACGATAATTTACCTGAAAAAGATAACCTTGAGTCCCCTCTGTATCCAAAAGTCGCTCAATGAAATCCTTGTCATAGGTTTCGTAATATACCACATTCTGGCGGTTGCTGTATGAAAGTGAAACTGACAATGGCTTGATAATCCGATAACGCAGAGAAACATACAAGTTTGACAGATTAAACGTATTGCTCGTAACATCATTAACTCTTTTGTAGAGGTCGATTTCAGCACTTCCAAAAAAATACATGTTCTTGATGAGCATGTTGGCATGCTGAAAATAGGCAAACCTGCGGTCGGTAGCCCCAGAGTTTTCCTGATCGATAATAGCCAAAGTTGTTTGCATGTTTCCATGATCGGTTTTATACTCATGAGCAACATACCCTCCGAATTGCAATAAATTGAAATTGTAACTGTAATTCAAATAATCAGGTCGACTCCCGGCAATTAACCCAATGGTAAAAGCTTTAAATTTCATTTCATATTGAAGACCATCAATGGCTCCAACACTTGAAAGTTTGGGATTAATTTTTCTTCCAAACCACAATTGGTATTGATCAGAAAATTGATAGTTCACCGAAAAATTATAGATTTTAAGGCCATTGAAAACATCATCTTTAATCTCACTCCATTCGCCACTTCGGTGGACAAACGACAGATAACTTTCAACTGAAAGCTTTGAATCGCTAACATTTCTGGCGTTCATCGAAAAAGTGTATCGCATACGTTGCGAATTTCCACCCGGAGAATCAGAAAAATTGAGATAGGAAGATATCCCCACCCTTCCTGTTACCTTTTGTTTTAATTGTCGCGCTACCTCTTCATCAATGACTTCTTCTTCCTTTTCTGAATCAACCTGTACTTCAGAAATATCTTCAGTCTGAACGGCGGGAGTAATAGTAAAATTTGGTTTTGCGGATAGTTTATCGGCCACAGCCAACTTTGTGTTACCAATAGGTTTACATACAGCCGAAATTGAAGAAATATTTGTAATGACCAATACGGGAATTAAAGCACTTTCTTTGTTCAAAAACAGTGAATCACCAACAGCAAGGTTCTCGGTGGAGGCAAACCGGACGTACACATTTTGTGAGGTCAGGTACGAAACATCACCTTCAACCATATCGGGAGCTGTTTGCGCTTTAAGTCCCGCACCCATCACAATCAGCATCAGTAAGATAAGATATTTCATAGTTCTGAATTTAGTCGTTTAGTTTTCTTTGAAAAACCTTGCCTGATGAACCATTTGGATGGCAATTAAAACAGGCATCGCTATTATATTGGTAACCAGAAACTCCCTGATGTTCATCATTCATGTCTGCCAGGTTATGCTCATGACAATCAATACAGCTAAACATTGCATAATTAGATGGGTTGGTATGACATTCGGCACAGCTATTCCACTCACCGCGATGCTCACCACTATAAATAGGAAAATATTGCCCATCATGATTAAAAGTTGACGGTTCCCATACGCTTTGAGTATGACACGACTCACATTCCGTTGGAAACTGTGCCGATGCATGTGGTGGGTCATTGGTTTGGTTATAATCGCTCTGATGACATCCGTAACAAGTATTGGGAGTGCTATTGAAGTTTCCTTCATGACATTCCACACAATTGTTGGCAATTCCTACATGAGCTCCTGCCAATACATAATACTGATTATGGACGCCAAATGCTGCCGGATTCCAACCAGGATTGGTGGTATGACACTCGTCACATTCAGTGGAAAGACCAATTGCACTGTGATTAGGATTCGAAGTTTGATTGAAATCTGTCTGATGACAATCGGCACAAACCATACTTGTTCCGGCATAACCATTTTGATGACAATCAGAACACTGAGTGGTCGTGTGTGCTCCAGTTAGCGGAAAATTTGTGGCATTGTGGTTAAAACCGCCCTCCGCACTTCCTGTTGGATGACAAGCAAAACAGGCATCACTGGCATACTCGTAACCGGGAATTCCTGCATGTTCATCGTTCATATCAGGTTGATTGTGATCGTGACAATCAACACAACTAAACATGGCATAATTTGATGGTGTAGTATGACACTGTATGCAATTGTCCCACTCGCCCTGGTGTTCACCAGAGTATATAGGAAAGTATTGCCCATCATGATCAAATGTGGCAGGCTCCCAAGCCTCTGTGCTATGACACGACTCACATTCTGTGGAAAACTGAGCAGATGCATGAGGAGGATCTGTAGTCTGGTTATAATCGTTGCTATGACAGCTAAAACACAAATTCGGTGTATTCACATAACTTCCTTCATGACAAGCAAAACAATCGGTCGCGATGCGACCATGCGCTCCAGTAAGCGTATAGTATTCATTATGAATGGCAAATGTGGCAGGTTTCCAATCAGGAACAGTAGTATGACATTGGTCGCACTCTGTGGTAATGCCAATTTGATTGTGTGCCGGATTGGTGGTTTGGTTATAAGCTTCCATATGACACTCGGAGCAAGCCGTTGATGTCCCTGAATATCCATTGGCATGACACTCAACACATTCAGTGGTTGTATGCGCACCCGTCAATGGAAAATTTGACAAATTGTGATTAAAGCCACCTTCACCACTACCAGTGGGATGACAATCAAAACAAGCCTGACTTTCATACAAATAACCGCCAACATCACCATGTTCATCATCCATGTCTGCTTTATTGTGTTCGTGACAATCGACACAGGTAAATTGAGCGTAATTGGCCGGATTTTGATGACAATCAGTACAACTATTCCATTCGCCCCTGTGTTCACCTGAATAGATGGGAAAATACTGCCCATCGTGAGAACGAAAGTCCGCGGGTTTCCAACCAGGTGCGGTGGTATGGCATTCCATGCATTGGGTTGACAAACCAATGGATTGGTGGTTAGGGTTATCCGTTGAAAGATAATCTTGCTCATGACAAGAATAACATTCAGCTGAAATATTGGAATAATCTGTGCCGGGAGTATGACATTGATAACAGTCGCCAATGGCATGTCCTTGAGTTAGTGGGAAAAATGAGTGATCGATACCTGCTCCTGACCAGGTATATACATTCATAAAATGACATTCAATACAATTGGTGGAAAAATTACCCTCTACGTGATTTGGACTTGTGGCTGTATTATAGTCCGTTTGATGACAATCAACACATTCAATCCCCAAAGGCTCAAAGCTCAATAACGATGCTGATGGGTGACATGCATTGCAATCCGCTGTAGCATGAGCTCCCAGCAATGGGAAACGACTCATTTGGTGAATTTCGGTGATATTGGGAACCAACCAACTTTGGGAAGTGTGGCAAAGGGCACATTCCATTCCTACTGTTTCGTTGTGCATATCCGTATGACAAGAGGCACACTCAGGCTGAGCTGCCGAAAAAACCAGCGTTTGATGACAGGTTTTGCAATCCACAGATTGATGTTGGCCTGTAAGTGGAAATGTGGTTGCATCATTGTGGTTAAAAGCATAAGTGCCGGGCTCCATAGTCCAACCCGAGGTTTGGTGACAATCGTCGCAGCTGATAGTTAAATCATCTCCATGGGGCGACTGAGCCCAAAGACTAACACCGAATGTCAGGATGAAGATTAGTGATGACAGTTTTCGCATTTGAATTCCTCCAATTTATACTGAACAACTTTTTTATCGTTAACAACCAATTCTTTGTGACACTTATAACAGGCCACATCAGCATGACGACCGTCAAGCGCGAAACGGGTATTATCGTGATTGAATTTTTCAGGTTTCCAATTTTCGTTGATATGGCATCGGCTGCAATCTGTTTTCCCATCTTTCTCAAACTGGCCTGCATGGGTATCCGTGTGACATGATGCGCAATCTGTTGACATCCCTTTAAAATTCTGTTTCCGCACTTCTGTTGTGGATCCTTTAAAATGACAAACCCGACATGTTTGATTGCGATGCGCTCCCAACAACTCAAATTTAGTCTTATCGTGATCGAATTGGATAATCCGCCACGATTCCTCCGAATGACAAGTGCTACAATTAGCTTCAGGATAAAATTTGGTATTGATATAATCCTTGTGTATATCTTCGTGGCAATCGTTGCAATTCAAACCTATTGGTCTAAATTTCCACTTATTATCTTTTAAGTGACAAACAAAGCAAGGAGTAGCTTGGTGTGCTCCCTTTAGAGGGAAAGCGCTTAAATTATGTTTTTCGATGGTAAACGAGGAACCCTCAAAACTATTCACGGTGTGACAATCCTTACAATCGGGGGTTACACCATTTTTAACAAACTGTTTTTCATGGTAATCCACATGACAATCAGTACAACGAGTATGTTTGATTGGATCAGTATACTTGGTCTTATGGCATTTCTTACAATCCAAATTGGCATGCTTTCCTTCGAGAACGAAATTTGTTTTGCTATGGTCGAAACGATCCATGCTTTTAAGGACGAAAAACGACTCCTCGGTATGACACCTTTTGCAATCCGGCCCGAACTTATTCTCATGAACATCTTTATGACAATTGGTGCAATTCTGAAACTCAACCCCCTTAAACTTTTGAAATTTCACTTCATTGGCAGTCGCAATGGGATGACACTTTTCACATGCCACATCAATATGTTTACCAACAAGCACAAATTTTGCTGTGTTATGATCAAACTTGGGAGCCGGTTTAAATTTGTCATAATTATGACAGTCGGTACAATTCTCCGACAATGATTTCTGATGATAATCATCATGACAAGAAAGACAAGCTGTATTCAGGCCCAGAAAGCTAAATTTCTTTTCCTTAATTTTCTGGTTCGTAATGAATTCAGCTTTGTGACAGTCGTCACATTTTTTTGATTCATGAGCTCCGACAAGCTGATATCCAGTCAAATTATGATCGAATTGATCCTGATCGAAACGTATAATTTGAAATTTCTTACCATGATGATCATTGTGACACGAAGCACAGGTTTTACCCTTAACCTCAGAGGAAACATGATAACCCTGATTCTGATCTATCCTGCTCTTTACCTCCTGATGACAATCCAAACATTTTTCGTTGGTCACATTTTCTCCCAGCTCATGACATAAGGTGCAATTTGAAATACCCTCCAAATGTGCATGTACTTCTGACAAATCGCCAGGTGAAATCTGGCCAAATCCACGAAATGTGATCATGATGACCAAATAAACAAGATAATATTTACCCTTCAGCTTCATATTTTTAAGTTGAAATAAGCTCTGAATTAATGCTTTAGAATGGCCTCTCCAAATTTTTTGGTGATACCGACACCCACCTTTTGTAAAAACTGAGTAGGCAACTCACCTCCAGCAAAAATATATACCAGGTCATTTTTTTCTTTTACAGATTCACCATCCTTTCCTGCGGTAATAACCACCTCTTGGGCTTCGATGGAAGTAAGGTTGGTATTCAGGCGTAAATCAATTAATCCCTTTTCGGATGCTTCCAGAATACGCTCTCCATTTTTTGGTTTTATCCTTTTGAACTGCTCTCCACGATAGGATAAAATCACTTTATTCTGATCGGCAAGCAGCAGTGCGGACTCTACAGCTGAATCACCACCACCAACAACTAAAATGTGCTGATCATGAATATCCTCCGGTTCAAGAAGACGATAGGCGACCTTTTGTAGCTCTTCTCCCGGAACATTCAATTTTCGAGGTGTTCCCCGCCGACCTATAGCTAAAAGAACAAACCGAGAAGTAAATTTTTCTCCTTGTTTTGTTCCCACCAAAAATCGATCGTGTTCCTTTTCAATGGACTCTATTTTGGTATTTTCTTTGATGCTGATATCATGATTTTCCAGAACCGTATTCCACAGCTCAAGCAATTCATTTTTATTGGTTTCAAAAAGCTTCACCTTTCCATGCATTGGCAAATCCATGGGGGAAGTCATCACAATTTTAGATCGGGGAAAACTGAATACGGTACCTCCCAAAGTGTCTTGTTCCACCGTCAGGCAGGTTAAGCCTAGTTTTTTAGCTGTCAACGTTGCTGAAATCCCGGCAGGACCTGCACCTACAACGATCAAATCATAATCCGTAGCCGGAGTCGCTTTATGCGATTTAAACGCGTTTGCAATATTCTCAACAGCCTGTTTACCTTGTTCCACCGCATTTTTAATAAGCCCCATCCCTCCCAATTCTCCGGCAATGTATACACCGGACACGTTGGTTTCAAAAGTCTGACTTACATGAGGCAAGTCAACGCCACGCTTTTCAGTTCCAATGCATAATGTGATGGCCTGGGTAGGACAAGCATGAAAACAAGCGCCATGTCCGATACACCGTGAAGCATTGATGGTGGTTGCCTTTCCATTTTTGATGCCTAAAATATCCTTTTCGGGACAAGCCTGAATACAAGCACCACTTTGAATACAACTTCCAATATCGACAACAGGATGCAAAGAGATCGGCTCATAAAGCCCGTCAAGTTTTGCTTGAGCAATTTTTTCCTCAACAACTTTTGATTTGCGTTTTTGAGAATACAAATACCAAAACACTACCACCAAACTAAAAAGTATGGCCACTCCATAAACCAATATCTGCTCTACAACTAAATTCATATCAGAAAATCCAACGGTATCCAAAAACAATAGTAACAACCACATGTATTATCATGATGATCAACATCACAAAGGCAAAAGGAAGATGTGCCACATGCCAGTACTTAAACAAATTTTGCATGGTATGCAGTCGTTCAATCTTCCTATTAATAGAGATCTCACCATTTACTAATTTCATTACTTCTCGTTTCTGTACCTTGGTGAAATTATTTTTCTTCAGGATAGACTGAACATTTTTACGTGCTCGTCTATCATCTCTGTATATGGTTATAATACTCACAATCAGGTTTGACTGATAATCACCCACCTTATTTCGCACAGATTTAACAATAAGATTAAAACTCTCATCATCAAGGTGGTATTTATCCTTCAATACTGCACCAATGTCTTTTTTCTGACCTTTAACTTCACTCAAAGTTAGTTCTCGTCCTTCGATGGTACGTGGAATTTGAATATAAAT
This sequence comes from Bacteroidales bacterium, assembly GCA_041582875.1. GTDB lineage: Bacteria > Bacteroidota > Bacteroidia > Bacteroidales > F082 > UBA6244. The sequence goes on from JBFHGX010000036.1 coordinate 25,742, forward strand.
AAACCGACCCGCAATTCCACTTAAAAATACAGCGACCATGCTCCAAAAGCTTACTGAAACCAATCCCCCAAACTTCATTGAAGTATGATATAAAACCAAAATAGGTCCTAAGGTGCACAAAAAAATATGAAATTCAAGCCAATACTTCAAGGTACCCAATCGTGACAATGCGCGTAAACGCTTTCGCGCCATGTAAAAGAACACACCAATACTCATAAATAATGTGCCTGCGATTCCAAATCCATGTCCCCATGAACCACTTGGCTTGAGTAATTGATGGCTATCACTAAAAAATCGCTCCTCAATGGGCAAACGATAGTAGGAATAGCCATAAATACCAACACCAATTAAAGTAGCAAGAACGATTAAGGACATTATCGCAATATAAATCCTGTGAAAGGTGGTAGTCATAAATTTTTGGTTAATAGATCAAATGTAAATTAAAAACGTCTACAAGATATGTCATATTTTGCTACTATGATGGATGTCACATACTTAAAAATCGGAAACTTCTTTTTACTAAAAAAATTTAATTAAGTACTAATATGCATAAATCATTCTGCCATTGTTCTTTAATAAAAACGGCATTTCGTTACCCGAAACAAAATCAAGATATTATACTTATTAATTTAGAACGCGTATAAATTAAAGAATCGATGCTAACTCGACAAACAGCAATAGAGTTCCCTCCAAACAAAAAATGGAGTAGATTACGGATAAAACTACGATGTTTACCCTAGAGTATATTGATGCTTATTTTATGTCCTTTGCTATAAACTAACACTTTAAAACTATGACTAAAATATTTACTTTGTTACTCATGAGTTTAATGCTTATCACTGGATTCTCACAGGATATTGAAACAGGATTGGTTGCCAGATATTCCTTTTGTGGCAACTTATCCGATGACAGTGGCCACGACAACAATGGAGCATATATGGGAGCCAGTAGTCCCACCTATGTTACCGACTCATACGGTAAGGAAAATAGTGCGTTGTTGTTTAATGGAATAAACGACTGGGTAAAAGTACCTCCTTCGACAAGTATGAACTCACCCGTTGAAGAGGCAACAGTTTCGTGCTGGGTAAACTATCAATCATTGGCCTATGGACAATGGGTGCCAATATTTGCCAAAACAGATAAAATTGAAGTGCTAAGTCGAGAATACTCCCTGGGCATTAATGCAACAACCGGTCAAATATATTGGCACTCGACCTATGTGGCTCAATCGGATGCTTTACAGCTAAATACTTGGTTCCACATTGCAGTTACGTACACACCCGAGATGCTAAAGTGTTACCTAAATGGCGAATTTATTGGAGAAGCCGTACCTGTTGATCCTCTTACAGGAAACGACCAACCTTTGGAAATTGGCCGAGACACCCCAGTATCGACAGATTATTTTCATGGAAGCATGGATGAAGTGAATGTATATAACAGGGCTCTGACTGGCGCTGACATTCTTGCATTGAAAAACTACGATGGATGCAGTTCATCTTCATTTAACTATCTACCTGAACTTGAAAATGTAGTTATATTTCCGAATCCGGTAAACGAAAAACTGGCTATTTCATATTACGACCAACATAAATACACGATTTACCTTACTGATTTGTTAGGAAATAAAGTAATGACCCGGACAGAGCAAACAGCCACAACAATGTTGGATGTAAGCGAGTTAACTTCTGGAATCTACATACTTCACCTGGTGAGTAAAGTAGGACATTTCACCGAAAAAGTTATTAAAAATTAAGGTAGCATAGTTCACACTCGGAATAGTTCTTGCTTTTGTTATTAACACAACAAGAGCTATTCCATTCCTTTTTGAGAATAATGTGCAATGAGTTGTTGCAAATCCTCTTGCTGAAAAGGTTTACTTAAATAAGCATCCATACCTGCAGCTATACAGCGCTCCATATCCCCCTTCATGGCATTTGCAGTCAAGGCAATAATAGGAATTCGCTGCACATTTTTTAAGGAATTTTCAATGGATCGGATTTCACGTGTTGCATCAAAGCCACTCAGCTCAGGCATTTGAACATCCATCAGAATTAAATCGTAAGCATTTGATTTGAAAAGTTGTACCGCCTCAGCTCCATGATTGGCAATATCTACAGTAAATCCCATCTGTTTTAAACTAAAGGTAGCCACTTTTTGATTAATCAAATTATCTTCGGCAAGAAGTACATGTAACTTTTTTGTAACAAAAGAATTTATTTTTGGCACTAAATCCCCTTCCTCAGGCTGCCCTTGTTGTGCTTCTTTAAGCTTAACGGTAAACCAAAATACTGAGCCTACACCTTGCTCACTTTCAACTCCAATATTTCCGTTCATCATTTCAACCAGTTTTTTTGAAATGGCAAGCCCAAGCCCTGTTCCACCATATTTCCGGGTATGAGATGCATCTAACTGTTCAAAGCTGTTAAATAATTTTGAGATTTGCTCGCTTCTAATCCCAATTCCTGTATCAACAACTTTAGTTTTAATAACCAGATAATCTTCACCAGATTCTACCAATTCATTCTCAATAGAAACACTACCCTTTTCGGTGAATTTTACGGCGTTATTGGCCAAATTAAGCCAAATTTGCTTTAGGCGATAGGCATCACCATTCAAATATTGTGGGATATCATCAGCAAACGACACCTTGAAAGCAAGTCCTTTTTCCTGGGCTTTTACATTCATTACATGTTGCACCTCGCGACTCATTTTCATAAAATCGAAATCTGCTGATTCAAAAGAAAGCCAACCTGCTTCAATTTTCGAAAAATCCAGAATATCGTTCACCAAGGAAAGCAGACTCTGACCCGAAGTAATAATATTATCGATATGTTCGTGATTTTTTTTCTGAACAAGTGATTTACTTAAAATTTGAGACATTCCGATTATGCCGTTTAGGGGAGTTCTTATTTCATGACTCATATTGGCTAAAAACTCAGATTTCGACCTGGTTCCTGCTTCGGCAGCTTCTTTGGCTTTAACCAATTTCTCCTGAAAATTGGCTCGTTCAGTAATATCCCAAGAAACACCTACCAAACCAATAGTTTGCAAACTGCTATTTTTTACAGGTGCTAAATTTGTTGAAAGAATTAAAACCTTGGAATCACTTGAAAGTCGTTCTTCGATATGATAATGAGGAGCCCCACTCTCAAGCACTTGCCTTTCAATTTTGGCGTATTCCATACCTGAATAATTCTCGAATACCTCGCTGGCGAAACATCCAACAATCTCATCAGATACCTTTCCACTAAAATCCTCAAAAGCTTTATTAACTAAAACGTATCTTAAATCGATATCCTTAAAATAAACCAGAGCAGGAATAGTAAATAAAAGTGTATTCAATTCTTCTGCTCTTTTACTGAGTTCATGAAGTGCCGATTTTAAATCGTCAGAGGTGCGTGCCAACAATGAATGCAGTACATTTTTATCTTTAATAAGACGATCAAACTTAAACTGAACAACTTCACTATTTTGGCGAAGTTGCCTGATATCATCCAAGACAGATTCCTTCAGATGAATAAAATCTGTCATATTTTCAGCGTCATTCACCTTTCGCTGCAAGTCATCCAATATCTTTTGCATCCTTATCTTCCAATAAATTA
>JBFHGX010000037.1:0-28197 GCA_041582875.1 Bacteroidales bacterium
CGTGGAATCTTCCATACGCCACTTATTGAAATTTCGCCTGATTTGATGCCTGCCTGGCAACAGTCTTTAAAACGTATCATCGACATTATCGCTTCACTTCTAGCGATGATATTGCTCATTCCGGTTTATATTTTTACAGCGATTGGCGTTAAACTATCTTCAAAAGGACCCATGTTATTTTCGCAACAACGTATTGGAAAGCATGGAAAGCCATTTATGATGCATAAATTTAGGTCGATGTATGCTGACGCTGAAAAAGCAGGTCCTCAGCTATCTTCAGACTTTGATCCTCGAATTACACCTTTTGGTCTGTTCATGCGTAAGGTTCGCTTGGATGAGATTCCGCAGTTTTTCACAGTGCTTAAGGGAGATATGTCGTTGGTAGGTCCACGGCCTGAGCGTCAATTTTATATTGATCAAATTGTAAAGCGGGCTCCTCATTATCGGTTGCTTATGAAAATTAAACCGGGTATTACCTCATGGGGACAAGTGAAATACGGTTACGCTTCAACTGTTGATGAAATGATCGTGCGCCTGCAATACGATATATTATATCTAGAAAATATGTCCATTGCAATGGACTTTAAAATTCTTATATACACTGTTTTAATCGTTTTACAAGGACGCGGAAAGTAATATTATTGGCTATTCTCCCTCTTTAAGAAAAGTCAATCTAACTTCTGCACCTCCATCGATGCCATTATTTACTGCGATTTCACCTTTTTGAATATCACAAATTAACTTTAGCGCCGCAAGAGAAAGTCCTGAGCCCTCATGATGCAGGATGTCTCCGGAGGAGAATAATTGAAAAATGTGATCCAATGCATCCTTTGTAAACCCAGGACCATTATCAATAAATTGAATGCCAATTTTTGACTCCATTTCATCAATTGTAATTTGAAGCGTAGCTTGAATTCCTGCAAAGCGATCGACGTTTTCCATTAACATGATAAACCCTATAACCAGTAATTCAGAGTCAGCCATCACTAAAATTTGTTTATCGGGCTTTTGGTATTGAATTTGTATTTTTGAGTGAGGGTTTTGTTCACTATACTTATTTATGGAAGTTTCAATAAGATGATTAAGAGAAACAGGTAAAATATCCGGATCGTATTTATTAGTTTTTAGCCGTGTTATAAGCATGGCGATATCACTGAATTTAACCAATCGGGAAGAAACTTCAGTTAAATAGTCAAGGTATTCTTTTTGACTCGTATCAATATTTGTTTGCTCTAGCAGTTGAGTTAGACCAATGATTCCGTTAAGAGGAGTTCTGATTTCATGACTAATTAGTGCTAAAAAATTTGATTTTGCTTGGTCAAGTTCTCCTAGTTTAATGTTTGCCTTTTCCAGTTGTATGGTACGTTCCGTAACCAAATCTTCCAGATGGTTGTTCATGTGTTTAAGTTCGAGCTTTTGTTTTCGAAGCAGGAGGTGGGTTTGAACCCTGGCCAATAACTCTGCGGAGTTAAATGGTTTGGTAATATATTCTTGTCCTCCTACATCAAATCCTTTTACGATGCTTTCCATGTCGGCTTTTGCCGTAAGAAAGATTATGGGAATATCTTTAGTTTTTGGATTTTTCTTTAATTGAATACAAACTTCATAGCCATCAATCCCCGGCATCATGATGTCGAGTAGAATCAAATCGAATCGCTGTGCTTCGCATATTCTAAGTGCCTCGGCACCACTTTGTGCATAGGCTATGCTGTAGTTTTTTTGAGCCAGAATATTACCTAAAATTTGAATGTTTTTGGATATATCATCTACAATCAGGATTTTTTCATTCACGTTATTCATGGTCATTAATTTTGGGTTTGTTGTGCAAATATATCTCTAAATTTCTTATTTATTTGTTCAATTTTATCCACATCAAATCTGCTACATGCTGAAAGTAATTCATCTGCATAGGTGAACAGCCATGGAATATTTTCAGTTTCTGAAAATGTTTTAAGATGTTGAGCAAAAATATTTAATTCTGGAATTAAGTGACTTCTGTTTAGGTTAATCCATTCATTTTCAAATGATAGAAGGAGCTTTGTTTTGAAACAATCTGTCAATTCTGGAATCACAGGATCAGACTTTCCACTTTTCTTTAAATCATGAGTTTGCAGCCTATGGGTTTCTATATATTGTTGATAGTTGGATTGATTTCCCTTGGATAGGTTTTGACATATCGCTACTTTAGGAATGAGTATTGTAAACGTAGTACCTTTTCCAATTTGACTTTTAAATGTAATTTTCCCTCCCATTAGGTCGATGAATTGTTTGGAAATGCTTAATCCTAATCCTGTTCCACTATAGGCCTTGTCTCCCAGTAATTTACTTTGTTTAAAAGCTTCAAAAATGGTTTCCGACTCTTCTTCTGCAATACCGATTCCAGTGTCATTAATTTCGATGATTAAGTTACAATGTTGTTCGTCATTAGGGGTTGTATTCATTTTCAATTGAATGCCTCCTTTTTCTGTAAATTTAAAGGCATTTCCCAGTAAATTTATAAGGATTTGTCGCATCCGGAGTCCATCCATATTAATCAATTCAGGAAACGAATTACCAAACTCCACGCTTAAGCTCAGGTTTTTTTCTTCACATTTAAGTTGAAATATTTTCAATACATCATTCGTCACTCTTTTCAAGGAAATAGGTTCATAGTTTAATTCTATTTCACTTGATTGAATTTTTGATAAATCGAGAATGTCGTTTAATAGCGCTAAGAGGTTAGAACTGCTAGATTTTATTGCATTAATGTAATGTAATTGTTGATCGTTGTTGCTTCCTTGGCTAAGTATCTCCGAGAAACCAATAATCGAATTCATGGGTGTACGTATTTCGTGGCTAACATTAGCGAGAAAGATGCTTTTTATTTCATTGGCGGTAATAGCTTCGTTTTTTACCTTTTCTATCTGCTTATTTTTTTCAATGAGTTCCTCATTCATTCGTGTCAACTTCATTTGCGATTCCTTTAGGGCTGACTCAGCTTCTTTACGTTTGGAAATATCTTCAACAACTCCTTCATAATAATGGGTTTTTCCGCTATTATCGATTACTTTCCACGCACTTTCATTCACTTCGAGAAACGACCCATCATATCTTTTCCAAATATCTTCACGTCCGGTAATTACCCCTTTTTCTTCAATTAAATCGATAAAGCGTTGTCTGGAAGGTTGTTCAGAACTCAAGTTTATTGAGCTGATATCCAAATCTTCCGGATAGTGCAGCATCTTTCGTAATGCGACATTGGCAAATCGAATATTTCCTTCTCGTGAGGTTTGATACATTCCCACCGATGCATTTTCAACGATGCTTCGGTACTGTTCTCTGCTTTGGGTAAGTTTCTCATTGAGGATAGAAAGAATTTCTTTTTGATCAGATATCTTCTTGTTTTTTATTGTTAGTAATGCCAAGCTTTTTTTACTTTCCTTAGTTCTTACAATAACAAAGATGATGATAATTATTGCAACAAGAACCACAAAAGTGGCAATGATGATGGTTAACGACCCTGTGTCTTTTTGCTTTTTTAGCGCAGTATTTGTTTTTTTATTTTTTTGGATCAATGCCTGATAGGCTTCATTTATTTTTTTTGTTTCGTATTTTACTGCGAGTTCATTAATTATTTTTTCATTTTCCAAAGAGTAGATTTCATCTTTAATCTCATTGGCCTTTTGAAGGAAAATATATGCTTTGTCGAAGTTATTTATGCGACTGTTGAGTTCTGAAAGTAGATTCCAAGCCGTCATTTGGTATTCTTTAAGATGTTGTATAGTTGCAAGATCTAGGCTTGAAGTTAATGAGGAGTCTGCTTTTTTGTAATCCTTGGTTAGCAAATATGTCTCCCCAAGGTGTTGTAAGGCTATGATGTGTCCCTCCTGATTATATTCGGATTGATATATTGCACACGATTTTATGTAATAGGATATGGCTTTAGGGTAATCTTCCATCTTTTGATACATGTCTCCTTTGTATAGCGCCACCAGACTGCTATTATTGGTCAATGAGTCTCCCCGGTCCATAAAATCTACTTTAGAAAAGTATTTTAATGCTTGTTGATATTGATCGTCTGAAACGGCTATTTGTCCTAGTTTTATTTGGATTTCAATCATTTTCTCCAAATTTGTTTGCTCCTGGTAATACTGATAGGCTTCGCTGAAGTGTTGTGATGCAACTTTGTTTTTATTCCATTTTTGAAACAAGCATCCCAGATCCATGGATAACTTTGCAATTCCCTCCTGATTTCCTATTCCCCGGTAAATGTCAATGGCCTGATGCATTAAGCCAATAGACTTTGCATTATCACCAAGATGCCCATTTACTTTAGCGGCTCCATGCAATGCCTGGGCTTTTCCTAGCATGTTTTTTGCTTTATCAAATAGGTTTATCGCTGATTGATAGTAGTATAATGCTTTTTCATGAGTTCCCATTTGTTGATAAATATTTGCAATATTGAGTTGAAAAAGTGCTTTTTCATTGAAATCATGAGCTGGAATTAATTCGTCTGCTTTAGCAAACAGAAGTTCTGCTTTTTCCCATTCATTTTTTTTTAAATGAGCTTTTCCTGTACTTACACACTGTTTAATTACCGCGTCTATTGAGTCGAAGTTTTGTGCCTGTTTCATACCTAGTACTAGTGAGTCCAACGACAGTATGTGCTCACGCCTCGATGATTTAATAAGTTGTTCTTTTTCCTGTATGACCATGCTATTTTGATCCAAAATTAAAGGTGACACGGTTGAGTGAAATGGTATCCCTATGGACCACAATGACTTTATAAAAAACATAACTACTAAGATTACGCGTGTATAGGCGAACCAATAATAGATGTGCTTGCGATTTTTAAATATGCTTTGCGTAGTTATCAAGGGTTATTGTATGCGTTTTGAATAGAATATGAAATAAACTGAAGCTCATACATTTTTAGTAAAATATCGATGCCGGCTGTGTCAAAATCCATGGTTTGGGTCATTAATTCCCCACAGTAAGCCTGTATACCATCGTCGTGGTATTTTTTTGCCAATTCGAGTAGTTTTTGACTAAAAGTCTGAATATGAGTTATTAGTTTTGTGTTTACCGCAGGTAGAAAATATTCATTGAAAATGTACTTATTATCGTCGATAAAATTTTGATTGCTAATGTAAAAAATAGTTTGGCTAAAAAACCAATGTGTCTTTATTGGGGGGTGCATTGTATCAAGTGTTTTCATAATACAATGGCTAAAGTCCCTCAAGCTAACCTGACAAGGAAGCTTTGTAATTGCCTGATGAGGTGTAATTCCTTCATCACAATCACCGATGACGATGACCTTTGTAGTTGGATCAATCAGTGGACTTGAAAGTATTTTTGACAAGTGTATTTTGTCGAGAAATTTGTTACAATTAACAATAATCAGGTTGCATTGATTTAGTAGTTTATGGGTTTCTTCTGCATTATTGATGCAATGCTTTTTAATAATATTGGTTTCTGGTATCGCATCAAAATATACATTTTTTTTACAGTTTTCCTGATGTATGAACAGGACATGGATTTCTAAATTTTTGTTGTGAAAATTGTATTTTGGTTCAGTGGATTTTGCAATGATTTTGATGTTATAAAAATGTATTGAAAAAATGCTTCCCTTATCAGGATAACTTTCTACCTTGATCTTTCCATTCATCATCTCGACCAATCGTTTTGTAATGGTAAGACCTAAGCCTGTTCCGCTTTGAATCCCAGCATTATCTGATTGATTAAATGGTTCAAAAATGTGCAAGAGGTTTTCTTTTGAGATCCCTGAACCAGTGTCTTTTACGTAGATGACTATGTCAAGATTTTGATTCTCATTTATGTTTCCATCCACAACAATTTCAACTTTTCCAATCGAAGTAAATTTAATGGCATTTCCCACTAAATTAAAAAGTATTTGTCGTAATCGGATGTCACTGAACATTATTTTTTCAGGGAAGGCAGGCGAGATAGTGCTTTCCAATACCAAATCTTTTTTGATTGCATTTTGAGAAAAGAGTTGCGTTATTTCAGTGATAATCACTCTGATATCCAGAGGCGAATATTGTATATCTAATTTTTCAGCTTCAATTTTGGATAAATCGAGAATGTCGTTGATGAGTGTTAATAAATTTTTTCCACTGAGACTTATATTTCGCAAGTAGGCAAGATGTTTGGGGTCTTTAGTCGATTGGTAGAGCAACTCAGCAAAACCAATTACCGAATTAAGTGGTGTTCGAATTTCATGGCTCATATTAGCAAGGAACTCACTTTTTATCCTACTGTTATTTTCGGCTTCTTTTTTTGCAGCCAAGAGCCTTTTAGCATAATCATCCAGCTCAATGCCTGCTTTTTCGATGAGTTTGTTTTTTTGGATTAGAATCTTGTTAATCTTGTTTTTATTGCGAAGATAAAGCAATAAAAAAATAACTATACTCAAAGCCATTACAAAAGCGCCAATCGTTAAAAAATTCAGCGTTTTTTGTCGTTTCATGTCGAGTTGAGAAATGCTGGCTTGTTGCTGAAGTGCTTTAATTTGAGTTGCTTGTCGTTCACTGTCGAAGTTAATTTGTAATCTGGTAATTTCTTTACGGATGTTTAAATTTAAAATTGAATCGTTGTATTGATGGGCCATTTGAAGATATGAAACAGCTTCTTTATAATTTTTTTGGTTATAAGCAAGTTTAAATAATGAATTGTATGCATCAGCCATATTGTATTTGGAGCTAATTTCTTTTGAAAGTTCTATCCCAGGAAGTAAGTACTGTAATGCAATCTCATTTTGGTTCAAATCCACATACATCTCACCAAGTTTGATGTATGAGTATGCCAAATAATTCTTGTCTTTTAATTTTTGATTGATTTGGAAAGCCATTTGATGGTATCTGAGAGCTTTAAGTTGATTTCCTAATTCACGGTAAATATTTCCCAAATCGTTGTAACAGATGGCTATTCCTTTTTCGCTATCAATCGTTTTGTTAACTTGAAGCGATTCTTTATAATACGTGATAGCTTTGTTAAAATCTCCCATTTCACGTGCCACATTTCCCAAATTATTTAGGTTTATTGCAATGCCAAGTTGGTTTTCTAGATTCAATTCTATTTCATAGCTTTTATGAAAGAGTTGTTCTGCTTCAGTAAGATTTCCAACAGCCATTTGTATATTACCCAAGCTGTTTAATGCGATGGTCTTTGTTTTTTGGTCGTTTTTGGCTTCAGCAATTTTTAATGCCCTCAGGTGGTAGTTTAACGCTTGTTCGTAGTTGTCAAGTCGCCGATGCACCACGCCAATATTATTTAAAACTATCGCTTCTTTTGTGTCATTACCAGTCCTCTGTGCCAGCCTTAATGCTGTTTCGTGAAAACTCAATGCGATGGCGTAGAGGCCGTTATTTCTGTTTTTCACCCCAATTCGATCAAGAATATTTGCAGTTTGAATGACATTATTTGTATCTTTAATATGATCGACAATATCGTTGATAATGATAAAGTGGCTAAAATTCAATTGATTATCTAGGTCTGAGCTATCAAGGTAATTCAGTAACTGCTGTAGATCATAATATGCCGAGGAATCACTAACAGAGGCTTTGTGGATATTAATTACTGAATCGATTGTCGTTTGGTGGATTGCTTTCAGGTTTAATGGACTACTGCACATGCCTCCTACTAGTATCCAGGTAAAAAAGGATAACAATTGAAGACGTGGTGTAACTCTATATATTAAACCATTCATAGTAGGCATTTCGAGTTTTTGGAAATTAATAGCAATGTACAAAAATATACTAAATATTCATGACCTTTATTCGTAAATATATAGATGTTGGTAATATGAACAGGTCTTGGTATTTGATTTTAACAAGACAAAAAAAGCGCCGATGTGTTCGGCGCTTTTGTCATTATAGCCACTTAACCAGTGGTAAGTCCATTCTATATTTTAATAATTTGTTTTTCGGGAAAATCCTAAAGGTATAGTCATAAATTCCTGAATGATCGAGCAACATCTCAATTGCGAAGATTACTTTTCCTGGTTCACTGTGAACAATTTCTAATTCTTGCTTCAGATCAATGGTTTTAACTTCCTCATCCGCTTTGTTACCCATCAAAACTTCTGCACCCAAATCACTGGCTTCCAATCCGGGAATATTGAGCTTTATTTCAGCAATAAACTTTTTGCCAAATTCTAAAGGTGTTCGGCTTGTGTCAGGGATCAATAAGCTTTCTAAGCTGATGTTTTCCCATGCAGCTTCAACTTTTTGCTTCCATTCAGCCAATTCAAAGGCCACAGCATAGTTGTCTTTAAAAGTTAGTTTCCTTCTTTCAATCAGTCCGTTATAAAACTTGCTGTAGTAATCCTCGAGCTGACGTTGCATGGTAAAATGCGGAGCTACTTGTGCAATGGTATTCTTGACATAGGAAACCCATTGATGTGAGATACCTTCGCTATCACGATCGTAGTAATCTTTAACAATTTCGTTTTCAAGCGTCTGGTAAATGATTTCGGCATCCAATTCATCCTGATATTGTTGGTTAGCAAATGTTTTGGCTTCTTCGATGGCCCATCCTGCATCAGGCTTAAAGCCTTCAGCCCACCAACCATCAAGTACACTAAAATTAACTACTCCATTCATTACCGCTTTTTCGCCACTGGTTCCGGATGCTTCCAGTGGACGAGTTGGTGTATTTAACCATATATCGACACTGCTTGTCAATAATTTACCAATAACCATGTCGTAGTTTTCAACAAAGATCACTTTGCCCAAAAAGGGTTTTGATTTTGAGATCTCAATAATTCTCTTAATCAGATCCTGACCAGCTTTGTCATTGGGATGCGCCTTACCAGAAAAAATAAAGACCACCGGTTTTTCAGGATTGTTTACAATATTCTCAAGCCGTTCGAGATTCATAAACAAAAGGTGGGCACGTTTGTACGTTGCGAACCTGCGGGCAAATCCAATGATGAGCGTTTTTTCGTTGATATCCCTTAACGAGTTGAGGATAATCTGTGGAGTTTCTTGCCGGCGGGTAAGGTCCTTCTTTAGTTTATCGCGTAATACACTTATTAAATTCGCTTTGAGCTCCAATTTTTTGTTCCAGATAATCTGGTCATCGACATCATAAATTTTCTGCCAATAAGTTTCGTTGGGTTGGCTTTTTTCAAAGCCTACTCCAAATTGTTTTTTAAATAATTTTTGCCACTGTGGAGCGGTCCAGGTAAAATAGTGTACCCCATTGGTAACATATCCAATGTGCAGTTCTTCAGCGTAATAGCCAGGATAGAGTTGCTGAAACATTTCTCTGGAAACGCGTCCGTGTATACGGCTTACTCCGTTAATTTCCTGAGACAGGCGAGTAGCAAGCACGCTCATGCTGAATTTTTCTGATGAGTTATCCGGATAAAACCGACCTAGCCCCATAAAATCATGCCAGCTAATGCGGAAATGTTCGCTGTAGTGAGGCAAGTAGGTTCTAATGAGGTGTTCCTCAAAGGTATCATGTCCGGCAGGAACAGGAGTATGTGTAGTAAACAAGTTGGAGGATTTTACCAACTCAACTGCTGTTTTAAAATTTACCTTGGGATTTTTCATCAGATTGAAAATTCTCTCAAGTCCGATAAAAGCTGAGTGACCTTCGTTGCTGTGGTAGATGGAGGGATCGATTCCGAGACTATCGATCATGCGCACTCCCCCAATACCAAGTACCAGTTCTTGCTTGATCCTATTTTCGCTATCTCCACCATAAAGCTGATAGGTGATAGCACGATCTTCTGCTGAATTTTCATCAGTATCTGTGTCGAGCAGATACAATGGAATGCGTCCCACATTTACCTGCCATACCTTTGCAGTAACATTGCGGCCTGGGAAGGCCAAACGAACCAATACCCATTCTCCATTCGAATGTCGAACAGGTAAAAGAGGTAACTGGGTGAATTTTTGAGCATTGTATTCAGCTTGTTGATCGCCATATATCGACATGGTTTGCTTGAAATACCCATATCTGTATAGGAGACCAACAGCAATCATGTTTTTGTTAGAATCGCTGGCTTGTTTTAAGTAATCACCGGCCAGAATTCCCAACCCACCTGAATAAATCTTTAAGCTGGTGTGTAATCCGTATTCCATGCTGAAATATGCCACCATGTCTTCAGGTTTTTGCTCAGCTTCTTGCATATACGCCACAAAACGGGCGTGTACTTTACTTAAAATTGAAAGAAAGGCCTCATCTGCTGCTAATTTCTCAATATCATCTTTTGATAATGATTCAATGAGGTGTACAGGATTGTTTTCAAAGCGATTCCATTTACCCTCATCAATGCATGAAAAAAGGTGTGCTGCATCGTCATTCCATGACCACCAAAGGTTGTAAGCCAGTTCCTTAAGTGGCTTTAATGTTTCAGGGAGTGAGTTTTGAACCAGAATCTTTTTCCAAATTGGTTTATCCGAATTGGCCTGAGTTTCAACGAGCAGCGTGTCGGTATTAGGAAGGGTAGGCAATTGACTTATTCTTAACTCAGAGCTTGTAAAAGCTTCGCTCCAAGCTTTAAAGTAGTTGGCTACCATTAATTTCCAACTAGCTTTGTCTGCCACTTTCTTGATTTCGATTTTGGTTTCTTTTGTGGTACCAACTTCGGTAAAATGAACAATACCGGCAATAATCTCCTCAATAGCTTCTGCTGCATTACCCTCATGACGGGTGATTACTTTTACAGAGTTGTTCTCAAGTGAGAAGTTTCTTTTAGCCCAATCGCCGAAACCTGCGAATGTGGTTGTTAAGGTTGGGATTCCAAATGCGACACTTTCAAGTGGCGTATAACCCCACGGTTCGTAGTAAGAGGGGAAGAGGGTGAAGTCAAAACCTAAAAGGAATTGATAGTATTCCATATTGATGACACCGTCTTTGTTATTTAAATAAACAGGAGCGAAAATGATGTCAACTAAGCTATACTCATCGTTGGTCAGTTGTTGACGAGCTATTTCATTTAATATGGGGTCATGCTCAGCATGATACAGTTTATGGGTTAAATACTTTTCGTGTTCTGGGTTAAAACCAGACGCTGTTCGTTCAACCGGACCATTGTGATTACCTGGAATTGTAATAAAAGCCACAATTTTTTTAGAGACTTTTTTATTGGAGTTAATTTCACCCAGGGCTTTAATAAACAGGTCGATTCCTTTATTGGTGTATTCATACCGTCCACTGGTGAGTAACAAAATGGTGTCGTCGCCGTAAGTTTTTCCAGTGTGTTGCGAGGCAATTTCGAGAGCCTTGTTGCGTGCTTCTTTAGATTGCTTTTGAAGCGTGGCCTTTACAGGAGTAAAGCTTTCATCGAATCCATTTGTGGTAATTACTTCAGGCATACGGCCAAAAAACTGTTTGCATTCGCGTGCTGTAATATCACTCACAGTAGTAAAAACATCCGCCTCGCGGGCAGCGATTGATTCAAGGGAATGCTTTGCTGTTACATTAAAATCACGTGCCGACTTTTCAGGTAAGTAATTGTTAAGGTCGCGGTATAGAGGAAGCCCGTTACCTGCAATTGAGCGGCCTAACACTGTAGCATGGGTAGTAAAGGCGGTGCTAATTCGCGGATTTTTATCTTTTAAAAACAAAACACCGGAACCAGTCATCCATTCATGAAAATGGGCTACAATATTTTTTTTATCCATTAATTGGTGATTGGAAAAGCTGTCAATTACCTGGCCAGCAGCATAGCCGAACATGGTAGCTTCAATATAATCCCAATTGCCCCGTAAGGAGTCGAGCTTGAATTTTTCCCAAAAGCTAGTGAAAATGGCATCCTTTTCAGGGAACAGCGGAGTGAAGTCCACCAGAATTACATAAGGACTTCCAGGGATATTCCATTTCCCTGTTCTAACTTTAAGACCTTCCTTCCACGCCATTGCTTTCCAATCGGCAAATAAAGCAGGTATTTCTTCAAAATCGGGATTGGCAGTGGTTTGTTTCCATACATCCGGTCCAATTACGATGTAATTGTCGTCAAGTTGTTCTTTGGTTCGTTTAGCTTTGCTTGAGATTACGGTATAAATTCCACCGATTTTGTTGCAAATTTCCCAGCTTGTTTCAAAAACAAATTCAGGGTTTATAAGGGGTTGACTATTTAATTCCATTGGTCATTTAGTTTGGTTGAGTATGCCATTTTTGGCGATGCAAACATAACAATTCGCTCATTGTGCCAACACGTAATAAGTATCTTAATTGTTTACTTAAAAATGTAGTGTTAACGCAACAAGCGAACAGTATGGGTGTTGATGATTAATTATTTAACAATGATTTTAATCGATTTTCGATTATCTTTTGATATTTTTTAACCTCGGTTTTATTGATCTTTTTTAATCCTGACTGGAATTCCTCGAATTGTTTACGGGCTTTTACTCCCATGTTAGGAATTATCTTTTCAACGAGTTCATTTTCTGCGTCTTTTAATACAATGGCAAGGGTTTTAGGGTCGATTTCTTTGAGTAGCTTTTTTAGGGTAGCGTTTGACATATCCTTAATATCAGCCATCGTTACATCAGCACCTTTTTGAGCCACTGTTTTAATTTTATTTGTGGCGGTATTTACCTTTTTCCGAACAATTATTTCTGCTTTCTCTTTTAGGTTCGATGCCGCATGCTTCAATTCGTCTACCTCGTTTTTAGAAGAAACCTCACAGTTTTCTACTTGGAGAATAAAGTCGCTAAGAACATTCATGTAATTGATAAATGCTTCGTATGGTGTGCCATAAGGGTTGAAATATTTATGCACATCTCCATCAGAAAACCACTTGGTACACATATAGTAAAAGTGGTCGGAGGTTTGAAGGTACGACCATGTTTTAAGCAATTCAGGACTATTGCAGTTTTTCACCTTAGCTTCAAGCGCATATAGTTTACCGAAAGCTTCATCCTGCAAATCATTACCAAGCCAGGCGGTAACATCTCTTTCTTCATCAGCCCATGAAATGGGGTAGGGCACATGAATGGGGCCAACGGGTTGCAGTAATTTACCTAACTCGCTTGGTGTGTTAAATCTAAACTGTCCGGTTTTTAGGATTTCGCCGGGTAAGGCTTTCATGAAATCGAAAATTCCAGTTTCAGCCCATTGATGTTCTCCAAAGGTTTCGTAATCCATAAAAAGATTGATAACTTCATCCTTATCATTAATTTTCAGAAGCCATTCTGTATATTTATCTGCTGTGAGTGGATATCCATTCCAACTTTGATCGGAAAAACGAAAAGCAATGTCATCGCTTAATTTGAAATTTTTCAAAAGAAGTTTTAATCCAGGTTTCAGAGCGCTATTGTATAGGTAGTTTGGGCTTTTCCATCCTAGCACATGTTTTGCTCCCTCAGTCAGCATAAGTTCATAACCTAAATTGGCTACCATTTCGCCGATATTATCACTATATACCAACTCGGTGTTTCTAAAGGTAGTAGGTTTAACACCAAAGTATTTTTCGATTAATTCACTCTGTTTTCTTACCTGACGCTCAAATTCCTTAGGACTCTTTAGCGAGGCCAATGAATGTGCATAGGTTTCGGCCAAAAACTCAACATTACCGGTGTCAGCAAGTTTTTTAAAACTTTTGATAACCTCAGGGGCATACGCTTCAAATTGCTCAAGAGCAATCCCTGAAATGGAAAAACTCACTTTAAAAGCTGATCCGTATTCTTTTATTAGTTTGAGCAGTAGTGAGTTCATGGGTAAATAACTCTTTTCAGCCACCCGTTGCATGATAAAGGCATTTTCATGCTCATCAAAATAGTTGTGTTTGGCTCCAATATCGAAGAACCTATAGGTGCGAAGTCGAAAGGGCTGGTGTACCTGAAAATAGAAGCAGATTGATTTCATCTTTGATTTATTTTGTCAGACAGTTATTTTTATATTTTTTTATTGAGCATTATTCGGCTAAAGAGGGATTGATTGATAAACCTTATTTACTTCAAAAGCAGCATTTTCCCATTTTAGGTTTTCAACTTCCACTTTGCCATATTTTTTAAACATAGAAGACAAGGCTTGGTAGTGACAAAGACCATATATTGCATCAGCCATACCGTCGACATCCCAGTAATCGATTTTTAACGCATGGCGAAGTACCTCGGCAACACCCGATTGTTTTGAAATAACCACAGGAACGTTTGATCTCATTGCTTCCAAAGGGACGATGCCAAAGGGTTCAGATACGGAAGGCATCACAAATACATCGCTCAGTGCGAACATTTTATCAATTTCTCCGCCTCTTAAAAAACCAGTGAAGTGAAATTTATCCGCAATGCGGAGATAAGCCACCCGTTCAATCATTTTATTGAGCATATCACCCGATCCTCCCATAACAAACCTTACATTTGGATCTTTTTGTAGGATTTTATAGGCTGCTTCAATAAAGTATTCTGGACCTTTTTGAAAAGTAATTCTACCTAAAAAGGTAACAATTTTTTCGTTAAGATTTCTTTTGACTTCGGTTAATTCAGAAACCAGATTCTGATCGACAGCATTATGAACAGTCACAACCTTTCCTGGATCGATACCGTATTTTTCGATGACGATATTTCTTGTTAGATTACTTACCGTAATAACGCGATCAGCAGCCATCATTCCTTCTTTTTCAATGGCATAAACCTGGGTGTTGATGTTGGTTCCCGATCTGTCAAATTCAGTGGCATGCATGTGAACAACCAAGGGTTTTCCAGAAGATTCTTTGGCGGCAACTCCAGCAGGGTATGCCAGCCAGTCATGGGCGTGTATAATATCATAGTCCTCTTTCAGGGCGATGGCTGATCCAATTAAAGCATATCTGGCTACCTCTTCCATGAGGTTTGCTCCATATTTCCCCGAGAATTTATAGTCTCTAGAAAACACATTGCTGGTATATTTTTCTCCCGATTTTTTTCTTTTAGAAATTTCACGGGCAAAATCTTCGGGGCCAACATAGGGAACAATATTCGATCCGATTTCCAGGTATTTAACTCTTTTCCAATACTCTTTGTAGTTTTCGTCGTGTTGGTCGAAGGGGATATCACTGGCATTGACAATGCGAACAGCTTCCTGGCTTTCGTCTCCATATGCTTTTGGCACAACAAATATTACCTCAGTTCCGTGCTTGGCCAATCCTTTAGTAAGACCAAAGCAAGCGGTTCCCAATCCTCCGGTAATGTGCGGTGGAAATTCCCATCCAAACATTAATATTCTCATTTTTAGTGTTGTTTAATTGTTATTGGACTGATTTTCAATGCTAGATCTGTTATTTGGAAGTTTTAGCGTTATCGATTATAAATTTCATGCGAAGCAATTCTGAAACACTCCAAGCTTGTGAAATGGCACCTGCAGCTTTATATGGTGGATTGCCATCATATACTTCTGAAACAGTTCCTATACCAGCCTCGTACATTACAGCTTCAAAACCATGGAGCAAACTTTCTATCGTTTCAAGCCCTGAATTTCCATAAACCTTGAGGTAGGCTTCTGTATAGGAGCCTAAAAGCCAGGTCCATACAGTGCCCTGATGATAAGCTAAATCACGGTTAGTTGCATCTCCTTGGTATTCACCTTGGTAATCACTGTTTTTTGGTGAAAGAGAACGTAATCCCCTGATAGTAAGTAAGTCACTTTTTACTTTGCTAATAACAGCCTTGGCCATGCTCGGATCCAACATACAGAATGGCATTGAAACCGCAAAGATCATGTTGGGTCGCACGTCCCAGTTTTTACTGTCGTTTGAAACAAAATCTGCCAAGTAACCCTTTTCGGATGACCAAAAAGTATTGATAAAAGATTTTTTAGTGAGTTCGGGATAGTGTTTCCATTCTTCAATAAAAGCTGTGTCTCCAGCAGATTCGGCCAATTCAAGACTGAACATTAAAGCATTATAGAATAGAGCGTTTACTTCTACTGCATATCCAGTTCGGGGAGTGACTGGCTTTCCTGCCACAATAGCATCCATCCAGGTCAGCGCTTTTCCCGGTTCCCCTGCCCAAATGAGTCCGTTATCGTGAATCTTAATGTTGTAATGCGTTCCGTATTTTAAGTGGGCAAGGATGTCTTTCATTATTTTGCCGTAATCTTTCCATACAGATGCCTTTTTCTGTTGACGAATGCTCAGTTGTTGCAAAGCCCAGAAAAACCAAAGCGAAGTATCTACTGAATGGTAGGTAACATCTTTTCCATGACCAGCATTTGGAAATAATCCATCCCAAAGTTCAGCTACCATCGTGTTGGTAACTTCTTTAAATTTTTTATAATCTTTATTTGGTAAAGTTAGTCCGGGAAGCGCAATAAAGGTATCGCGACCCCAACGTCCAAACCATGGATATCCGGCAACTACTTCGCTTTTCTTGTTGTATTTAATGATGAATTCATCACCGGCATTGGTGAGACAATTTTGAAAACTATCTCGAGGAGTTCTTTTCTTAATCTCTGCTTTCCATTCATTTTTAAGTGATTCAGGGTTTTTTTCCTCCAATGCAACAGAAATTACTACAGATTCTCCTTTTTTAAGTTTAATGTCAAAAAAGCCGGGTACGTATAAATCTTCAGTACTTTCGTAACCACGTTCTTTTTCACGGATATACTCAATATTGTAATACCAATCGGGAACATGGGTGTATTTGGCAGGTTTTGAAAATTGCATGTTGAGTTTCGAATACCCTTTGTACATCTGCCAGCTGATTCCACTTTTGATCTCTTTGTATTTGGTATCTACCCATGTGTTGGCTTTAGCTAACCTATGCACGCTTCTGTACGCCAAAAAAGGTTTTAGTCGAAAAGTTACAGGATTTGCAGTTTCGTTTAGTGTGTATTTAATGAAAATTCTATCTTCATTTAATGCAAAAATATATTCTTTGGTAAACATGATGTTCCCCATCCTATACACCAAGGTAGGGTTTGGGTCTGAATAAAACTCACGCAGGTACTTATGGCCTTTAGGTTCATATATTCCACCAGGGTACATGCGCATGCTGGTGTGAAATTCAAAATTATTGTCTATGACTGTTTCGTCAATTTCCGACAATAATACATGATTGTCGTCATCAATCAAGGGCTGGGGAGTCACAAGCAAACCGTGATATTTTCGTGTGTTGGTATTAATAATGGTGGTACTGGCATAGCTACCAGCCCGATTTGTCCGCAACAACTCGCGATCAAGTGAGAATTTCAGGTTGATCAATTGTGTTTTATCAAAATGTATATAACTCATCTTATTTAGGTTACGAAGTTTTTTAGAATATAATGATTCAACTGCAAAATTATAGCAATTTAGACAGTTTTGAGGAAATAACAAAATTTAACTTAAAATTAAATCAATAAGGACTTTAGGTAGGCTATACCGTAATATTGGTTAAAAAGGAGCAATCTACCTATTGACGTGCTATTTAGCTCAAAAAGAAAAGTTTGAGCGCCTTATTTTTAATCATTTTAAATCGTTTGCGTTGAAAAAAATAGGCTACTGCTAAATGTCGCAATAGATGGAAAAGGAGTATAAAGGTGTGAAGGTATTTTGTGTTTTTTAATAAGGCCAAATGGCGGTTAAGAATTAGGGGATCACTCAAATGGTTTGTATTCACCCATTAAAAGATTATTTTTGTTGCATGTTGTTTAAGTTATTGAATGATAAATATTATGGAGTTATGAATGGAATAATACGTGTGTTTTTGTTAGTAAATTTCTTGTTCTTTATATTTTCTGTTGGATTTGCCCAGCAAAAAAAACCACTGGATCATTCTGTTTACGACGATTGGAAACAGGTTGAAAATCAACAGGTAAGTCGGGACGGTCGATTTGTATTATATGAAATCAATCCCCAAATTGGTGATGGAAAATTGTTTTTCGAACAACTGGATGATAAGATCAAAGATTCAATTGCTCGCGGCTCTCAAGCACAATTTTCTGCCAAATCAAATTTTATTGTCTATCGGATTGTTCAACCTTTTGATACCGTTAGGTCTGCAAAACTCAAGAAGGTAAAGAAGGATAAAATGCCTCAAGACTCTGTTGGAGTTACCCTATTAAGTTCAAATAAAACTTGGAGATTTCCCGGATTAAAACAGTTTATACTTCCTGAAAAGGATTCGGATTGGGTAGCTATTTTGTTAGAGCGGCCTGCAGCAACAAAACATATTGACTCTGTTTCAGCAGATACCCTAACAAAGAAAAAGCCCCGAAAAAAAACAAAAGACAAAGGAAAGAAGGAAACAGGTGATTTGTTGGTGCTCTTTAATCCGGTGACAGGTGATTCAGTAGCTTTCGATAGCATACATTATTTTTACTTATCTGAAAAAGGAACGGCGTGTGCCATGGTTAAACATTTCGGCGATAGCATCGACTCATTGCGCGTAAGTGTTTATCAAACCAAAAGTAAGACTGAACAGTTATTGTTTGCCAAGGCGGGATTCTCTTCTGGTGTGACTACTGATCAGGATGGGAAACAAGTGGCTTTTACTTTTTCCTCGGATACATCTAAGGTGAAGAATTATGAATTGTGTTTTACGAATTTAAAAAGGGGGAGGCCATTTCCAATATCAGGGGATTCACTATCCCGATTAAATTCGGGTTGGGCAGTGAGTGAGAATGTGGTGCCCTGGTTTCATGAAAGTGGTAAAGAGCTTTATTTTGGTACAGTTCCTATACAGCCTCTTCCTGCCAAAGATACGCTTACCGATGATGAAAAAGTAAGTCTTGATATTTGGAGTTGGCACGACGACCGATTACAACCTCAACAGTTGAAACAGCTGGAAAAGGATAAAAAGAAATATTATACGGCAGTTTATTTTCCTGAAAAGGATGTCTTGTGTCAGTTGGCCGATGAATCGATGCCCGATCTGCGTATTGATAAAAAAAGCAAAGACAAATATAGTCTGGGATACAGTAATCTCCCTTACCTGCATAATTCTTCCTGGGATGGCGGTAATAACCGTGATGTTTATTTGGTTAACAGAGAAACAGGGGAGCGTAAGGAAATTATTCATCAGGCAAACTCTTTTGTTTCGTTGTCTCCTGATCAAAGATATGTTTTGTGGTACCAGCAACTCGATAGTTCGTGGAATGCATATCTGGTAAAGGACAAAAAAAATGTCACCCTGACCTCCACATTAGAAATACCTTTTTATAATGAACTGAATGATGTTCCACAGGCTGCTAATCCTTATGGAATGGCAGGTTGGACCAACAAGGGGAAGGCAATTATATATGACGGTTATGACTTGTGGAGTCTTGACCCAACTGGGAAACAGCAGCCTGTAAATGTTACTCAGGGTCATGGAAGGAAAAACCACTTGCGTTATCGAGTGGTGAGACTTGATCGTGATCAGCCTGAGTTAACTGAAACGTTGCTTTTGTCAGCCTTTAATATCGAGAACAAGGAAGCTGGTTTTTCAACCGTACGTCTTGATCAAGATCAAATGCCGGTTAAACTTGTAATGGAGCCGTTCCACTTCTCAAGTGTTACAAAAGCCAAAGATGCTGATGTGCTAATTTGGCGGAAGGAATCATTTGAACATTTTCCTGATTTGTATACCAGTCAGTTAGATTTTGAATCGGCTAGGCAACTGACTGACGCCAATCCTCAACAAAAGGAGTATGCTTGGGGTTCGGTGGATTTGGTTGACTGGCAGATATTTGATGGTGATACCTTGCAAGGGCTTTTATACAAACCTGCCGATTTCGATCCGAAGAAGAAATACCCCATGCTGGTTTATTTTTATGAACGCTACTCAGATGATATACACCGTTATTATACACCAAAACCCATTCGCTCGGTCATCAACTTTAGTTATTATACCAGCAATGGATACCTGATTTTTATCCCCGATATTAAGTATGAAACTGGATATCCCGGACAAAGTGCATTTAATTGTATCATCAGTGGTACCCAAGCCATGCTCGATCGTTATTCCTTTATTGATCGATCCAAATTAGGTATACAAGGCCAAAGCTGGGGCGGATATCAAACCGCTTATTTAATTACTAAAACCAACATGTTTGCTGCAGCCATGGCAGGCGCACCTGTTAGTAATATGACCAGTGCTTATGGAGGAATTCGTTGGGGATCAGGAATTAGTAGGGCTTTTCAGTATGAACGAACTCAGAGTAGGATAGGGGTTTCCTTGTGGGATGATTTACCCTTATACCTGGCTAATTCACCTATATTTTTTGCTGATCAGGTAGAAACACCATTGCTTATCATGCACAACGATAACGATGGGGCTGTGCCTTGGTATCAGGGCATTGAATTGTTTAATGCCTTGCGGCGATTGAATAAACCGGTTTGGATGTTGGTGTATAACGGAGCTCCACATAACCTAAAACGGCGAGCAGATTGCGAAGATTTAACGGTACGAATGCAGCAGTTTTTCGATCACTATTTAAAAAGTGCTCCTGAACCTGTATGGATGAAATCTGGGATACCGGCTTTGCAAAAAGGAAAAACTTTTGGGTTTGATGTTGAATAAAAAATCATTGAGTAATGAAGAATCTAAAATTTGATAAAAGTTATATAGAAATGGCTTTTGTGTGGGCTCGCAATTCATACTGTCAGCGGATGCAGGTGGGGGCGTTAATTGTTAAAGATAACATGATTATTTCTGACGGTTACAATGGAACGCCCTCGGGTTTTGAGAATGTTTGCGAAGATGAGGACTACGTAACCAAACCCTATGTGCTTCATGCTGAAGCCAACGCCATTACTAAAGTGGCAAAGTCGCACAATAGCAGTGATGGAGCTACACTTTACGTTACTGATTCACCTTGTATTGAGTGTGCAAAATTGATTATTCAGAGTGGGATAAAGCGGGTAGTATATAGCCGAAAATACCGTATTACTGATGGTCTAGACTTACTCGAAAGAGCAGCTATTAAAGTGGAGCAATTGGAAATTTAATTTTTTGGGTTTTAGAAATTAAACTGAGCCAAAAATTGCAATCGATTGGCATCGCCCGTCGCATCATTTTGTGTGTAAAGGTTTCCCCAAATGTATTCCACCCCAAAAATCAATTGGTCAAAGGGTTGGTAGAATAAATTACCCAGTGCATAGTTGCTGAATTTGAAGTCCTGATTTGTCACCAGGTTGGTTTTTTCAAGCCCAACAAAACTGTAAATCAAATTGGAACTCCATTTGGTATTCCAGAAATGGGTGTAGCCAATAAAACCACCATAACTTGTCAATAATTCAAGCTTATCAGGGTTGGTTTTTAGAACACCATTGTAACCGCTTCCTGATAAATCACTGATAAAGTTGGCAATTCCTTTTCCTCCAACTGCAAAAATGCTGACATGGTCTAGTTTGTTGGTATTAAAAATTACGGATAGGGCTCCGCCGTATCCAACTTGGGCTTGTGTTTGATCGTTGTTGTCGAAATATCGGTTGATATCTGTCATTCCTGAAAAGGTAATCACTCCCCAATCTCCTGTTCTGTTTATATTAACCACAAAACTGGGGACCGTTGCAAAGGGTAGATCTGTGGTGTCAGTTGTGGTTAAGTCGCTGCCACGCATTTCCAACGCAAGTCCATAGCTCCATTTTTTGTTGAACGAATTCGTGTAGCTGATCATAGGGTTTCTGAGGCTGGGGGCACTGTTCGGTCCCTCAAAATCGATGGTTGTAGGAGTTACGTTGGGGTTTCCAAAAGTGGTTGTATTTTGCCCAATGAGCAAGTTTTTATATTGGATATAAGCTAACCGTAGTCGGAAAAATGAATAATTGCCTTGATTTCCACTATAGAAGTCACCTGATATTTTGCCTTTTATTTGTCCGACGGGTGTAAGGTACTTTGTGCTCAAATCTATTCTGGACTGACGGGCCGTCCAGTGGAGTCGCATTGATTTTTCATAGGAAGAGGGATTGATAGGTATTTCCGAGGTCGTAAAATCATCGTAATTGTCGAGACCATTAAAGTCGCAAATGGCATTCAGGTTGATAAACCCACTTAATTTTACCGATAAGTTTTTGTCTTTATCTTGCTCTTGAGCATTGATGAAATGTGTACTCAAAAATAAAGCGATTAGCAGAAATACCTTTTTCATATTTTATTGGGATTGATTGATAATTATTCAGGTATCCAAAGATATGATAATTTCAATATTACACCTTTATGGAACAAAGTCTTTTTCTTGTTGATTTGATCACAATAATTTAATCAGTTTAACAGAATTATATATCTTTACGCCTCAATCAATAACCAACCAGTTAGTAGGATGAAAGGAATAGTGAGAATAGTCTTGTTTTTGTTAATTGTCGTTCTGTCAAGTAGTTTGAGTTCATGTTCAAACAAGTCTACTGCTTTCAAATATCCGGCACACCGTAAAGCGGGTGCTACATCGTACGATCCAGTGGCAACCAAACATGCTCCGGTACGTAAGAAATTTGTTATTAATCAGCGTCGCGCAACCATTTTAGGTCACAAAAAACCGTTGTAAACCGATAAATTTTTATGTTATTGGAAGAATTTGTTATAGGCTATTTTGGCGTCTACAATACACTTCCAAAAGTTCAATGTAGATCATCATCCTCCACTAATCAGATGAATGATTTGTAGGTCATCCCCAGCAACCACAACAGCAGTTGAATAATGGTCTTTTTTGATCAGTTTTCCATTGATTTTGATCACCATCATTTTAAAAGTGAAATTCTTAAGAGTAAGAATTTCTCTAATGGTAAGAGAATCAAAATCAAAAGTTTCCGGTCGGTTATTTAAGGTAATTTGCATTTATTATTTTTCATTAAGTAAGATTTCTAAAACAGTGTTGGCTTGCATATTTGCAACAATTCCAACCCTGGGAGCCAATGGGGGATCTTCCAAGGTAACTTCTCTAGACTCATCGCCGCAAATATAAAGATTATCTACCTGACGGGTTTTGATTGAATTACTATTGCCCCAACCTGCCATACCCAAACCAACGACCAAAGGAATATCGGAAAGTTTATCCAAAACAGTTTCAATGATCATTTGTTTCATGTCGGCTTTGTCAAAAGCCTCCACAATCACATCGCAATCTTTAAAAAGTGCTGAAATATCACCAGTATTAAGCTTAATATCGTGAGATTTAACTTGAGTTAAGGGGTTAATCCGCAAGATATTATCGCGAAGACATTCCACCTTTTTCTTCCCAATTTGATCGAAAAAGAAATATTGTCGGTTAAGGTTGCTTTCTTCAACGACATCGAAATCTGCGATAATTAGTTGTCCAATTCCAACTCGGGCCAAGGCTACCGCACAATTTGATCCCAGTCCGCCACATCCGGCTATTCCCACCTTTTTATGTTGCAATATTTCTTTTATGCGATCAAAATTCATTTGGCGTATTTTTATACAAAAATACAAGAATTAGTTTGGACTTTGTAGATGGACACTCTTCGATTCAATTATGCGAATTAAGACTGGTTATAAATTTCGTTATGCTTTGGTTTGCATATCTGATTATTAGGCATTTTAGGCTTGTTGTACTTGTAAATTTGTAATTTTGTATGCTTATTTTATAAAAGGAAATTGAAATCAATAAATACAGCTTTATGAATATTGAAGAAATAAAAAATCAGCACAAATTAATTGCTGAGTGGAAGTATGATATTACTCCCGTCGAAAAGGGGTATTCAGATAAGTCGCTCTATATTAACGTGTCTGATAACAGCATTAAGTCAAAGGATATTCCAGCTTTGATGAAAGAAAAATTTATTGGAGGTAAAGGTTATGGCCTAAAATACCTTTGGGATGCTACCAAGCCCGATACGAAATGGAATGATCCGGAAAACGAAATTGTGATCTCTGGAGGTCCTGTTTGTGGTATTACGCAATATTCAGGAACCGGAAAATCGTTGGTGGTGAGCATTAGTCCTCAAACCAATTCGGTAATGGACAGCAATGTAGGGGGTTATTTTGGACCTTTTTTGAAAATTTCAGGATTTGATGCCATTGAAATTCAGGGGAAATCCGATAAGGAAATCATTATTTTTATTGATGGTGTTACCGGAAAAGTTGAAATTCTGGAGGCTCCCGCAGAAGCCATCGATAGTCATGTGCTGGCTGAGCAGCTTACTGAAATGTATGCTGATGATGACCGAGACAGAAAAAATATAGCTGTAGTTTCAGCTGGTAAAGCTGCCGACCATTCCTTAATCGGGATGCTGAACTTCAGCTTTTTTGATTCAAAGCGTAAGCTCGTTCGATTGAAACAAGCCGGACGTGGTGGAATTGGTACCGTGTTTAGAGATAAAAAAATTAAAGCCATTGTTTGTAAAGTACCGGGTGTAAAAGGGAATTTCAACAATGTAGTCGATTTGAAAGCCATCATGGAAAGGGGTAAAACCTTTAACAAAGAGATGCGTGAATTGGATGACGATCAATGTGAAATGAAAACCAAAGGTACAGCGCACCTTATGGAGATCATGAACGACTACGACCTGTTACCTACCCATAACTATAAATTTGGAAGCCATCCTGACATAAAAAACATTGATTCTGAAGAATGGAAAAGACGTTTTACTCAAGGTGTTCCTGATGGATGTTGGATTGGTTGTAATATGTCGTGCGCCAAAGGTGTGGACAACTATGAATTGAGAACAGGCCCATATGCAGGACAAAAAGTGATTGTGGATGGTCCAGAGTACGAAAATGCTGGTGGCTTAGGCTCAAACTGCGGCATTTTTAATCCGGATTATATTATTGAAGCCAATTTCTACTGTGACACTTATGGTATATGTACTATTTCATGGGGAACTTTGATGGCCTTTGTAATGGAATGCTACGAAAACGGCATTCTGAATGAAGAGCGCACCGGAGGTTTAAAGCTCAACTTTGGTAACTCTGATTCAGCCATGGAGGTTATGCACCAACTGGCTCGCGGCGAAGGATTCGGGTTAATAGCAGGTATGGGTGTTCGTAAAATGAAAGAACTGTTTGTTAAAAATGGTTGGGGTGACGCAGCTTTCTTGCAAGATATTGGCATGGAAAACAAGGGCTTAGAGTATTCTGAGTATATCTCTAAAGAATCACTGGCTCAACAAGGTGGTTTCGCTATGACCAACAAGGGTCCACAACATGATGAAGCATGGCTTATTTTTATGGATATGGTTAATAACCAGATTCCTACATTTGAAGATAAAGCCGAAGCGTTGCATTACTTCCCTATGTTCCGTACTTGGTTTGGACTGATGGGACTTTGTAAACTTCCATGGAATGATGTGGAACCTGTAACCAATGCCGAAACTGACGAACCTGCCAAAGTTCCTGAACACGTTGATAACTACGTAACGATATACAATGCCGTTACCGGAAACAATATTGATAAATACGAAATTATTCGTCAATCGGAACGGGTGTATAATTACCAACGCATATTTAACCTGAGAAGGGGATACGGAACCCGTGAATTTGATGCACAACCCTATCGTGCTGCTGGTCCTGTTACCATTGAGGAATACGAATCAAGAGCTGAACGCTACGATAAGCAAATGAAGGAAATCATTGGTGTTGATCCTGAAGGAAAGACCACCGAAGAAAAACGTGATATCCTACGTAAGCATCGCGAAGCGCAGTATGAAAAATTGCTGGATGCTGTTTATCTGAGAAGGGGATGGACAAAAAACGGCGTTCCAAAACTTGCTCATATGCAGGAGCTTGGGATGGATTTACCAGAAGTTATTGAGATGATTACTCCTCATCAAGAAAATTAATAAGTTAGTGTTGAATTGACAAAAACGTCCTCCGATAATTTCGGGGGATGTTTTTTTAACACCCGTTTTTTAAGTTGTTTTAATCAAATAAATAATAAGCCATGTTTAGTGTAAATGAATATTTTGACGGAAATGTCAAATCCTTGGGATTTGAAAATAAAAAAGGTAAAGTAACCATTGGCGTTATGGCCGAAGGGGAGTATGAATTTGGTACCTCATCCATTGAATACATGACTGTTACCTCAGGTAAAATGAAAGTGCTTCTTCCAGGAGAAACCGATTGGAAGATTTACAACGAATACGAAACATTTATCGTAGCAAAAGATAGCTCATTTAAAGTGGTGGTTGAAGATCAAACCTCATACAAATGTGTTTATTGCTAAAGGATATACTAATTTTGACAAAGAATAAATTGTCGTAAATTGATGGTTTCACACATCAGTTTACGACACCTTATTGTACATTTGTACCCGATATGTAAATAATTACATATCAACTACCAAAACTAAAGATACATGAAGCCACCCCGGAGTTCAAAAAACGATGTCTTTTTGCGATACAAACTTTGGTTATCAGCTGTATCGGGAGAAGGAATTATTGAAGAAGGAAATTACACTATTTTACGTAAGATAGAAGAATTGGGTTCTCTTAAGGCTGCTGCTGAGCAACTTGGAGTAAGTTACCGCAAGGCATGGGGAGATATTAAAAAATCTGAAGAGTTGTTAGGATATGACCTCACGGAGAAACACCGAGGTGGTGTTGGAGGAGGTAAATCTGCATTGACAGCCAAGGCCAAAAACTTACTGGAAGCATACGATGCATTGCATAAAAAGATGGATACAGCCATTGAAGATGCTTATGAAGACTTTAAGGATAGAATAAAATAATTAAGGGTATAGGAGAGTATTCAGATAATGGTTAAAGAGATTCAAATATTTTAAGTCAGTTGATTAGCATGAGGGTTTTGGTAGGGATAGATGATACTGACAATAAGGCGAGCCGGGGTACTGGCTTTAATTCCAGACAACTGGCCACGGCAATAGAAACAGAGGGCTTGGGGAAAGTACGGGGAATTACCCGGCATCAACTTTTTGTACATCCTGATATACCCTATACTTCTCAAAACAGTTCTGCATGTCTGGATGTTGAATGTGTTGATCTTCCTCTTTTGAAAACATATTGTACAGAATTTATGCTCAATATTGG
The DNA here is from genome assembly GCA_041582875.1 of Bacteroidales bacterium. GTDB lineage: Bacteria > Bacteroidota > Bacteroidia > Bacteroidales > F082 > UBA6244. The sequence continues at coordinate 26,840 of JBFHGX010000037.1, forward strand.
AGCAATTGGTTCGGACGTTGGGCTTTGTATAGCCCTGAAAGATCAAATTCCGGATGAAATAAAACAATGGGGGATAGATGCCAAGTCGATTGTATTGACTATGCAAGTCGCCAAAGAAAAAGCAGAGAAGTATGGCATCTATTTAATTGGGTTAACAGGAACTCATGGAGGAATAATAGGAGCATTGGCAGGAGTTGGTTTGCATGCCGGAGGGAACGATGGCAGGTTTATTTGGATTAACTCAGAGAAAAATTTAAGAGATATTGAATTGGATGCCCATAGCATTGACTTAATAAAAAATAAGGCAGGAATTGATGTGGTTCAGTACAATGGTGATTCAGTTGAATCAACAAGTGACCGGGTATTTTTGAATGGATGGGCACGCCCCATTTTAAAAAACGGAAAATCTGTTTTAATAGTTGATAAAGAAATAAATAATGAAAATTATGAATGGAAGTGCTCAGCAAAAGAGTTTGTCAAGGGAATTTCTAACTAATCATGCAATTGCCTCGGTTCTTGAGGCTGTTTTGTTATTTTTGGCGGGTGTATTTGCCATTGTTCTTCATGAACGATTAAGAACTCCCATCAATGTACCAGGGCATCATGGAATCGAATTTATGGGCGTTATTTTAGCCGCTCGGTTAAGCTCGAAAATGAAATGGGCAGCCAGTATTTCTGCCCTGGGTATTGGAGTATTTGTCCTATTCCCGGTTTTAGGGTTTAAAGATCCAATGATGGGGTTTAATTATATGTTGCCTTGCTTTGTTTTGGATTTGGCCTACCTCGCAATCCCAACAAGTAAATTTAAAAATGTGTTTTTGGCTCTGGCGGCCGGATTAGGTTATCTGATGATCCCCTTGAGTAGAATCGTTATCACCTTTTCAACAGGATATCCTTATTCTTCTTTCTTAAAGCATGGTTTTTTAACTCCATTGTTTTCGTTTTTTGTGTTTGGAGCGATAGGAGGTCTTCTGGGTGCGGGTCTTCATTTCGTAATAAAAAAAATATTTAAAAAAGGATAGATTATTAAACGGTCTGCAAATATTTTGTGACCGTTTTTATTTTGTTTATCGTTATGCAATGTAATACATATCGTTTAAAATGAGAAAGTTAATTGTCCCTTTGCTGTTGAGTTTTGTTCTGCTTTTGGGCTGTAAAAAGAATGAATCGGATCACATTCCACCTTCAATCAAGTTTATGACATCATCTGGTTTTGTGTATTCCGACACGATTCTTGCGATGGGTGAATCCTACCGGGTTGGTATTATTGCTGAAAATCCCGAAGTAAACCTGACCAATTTTATTATCAAGGTTGAAACTGATGAAATTGAAACTTATTTGGATTCAGGGATGAATAC
>JBFHGX010000038.1:0-27680 GCA_041582875.1 Bacteroidales bacterium
GTCCGCCATTTCTGTCTTAGTATAAGCAGGAAAATGGAAAAGGCCGTGCCAGCATGTCCGATACCAATCCACCAAACAAAGTTGATGATGGCATATCCCCAAGCCACGTTGTTGTTGAGTCCCCAGGTGCCGATTCCTGTGCTGATGGTGTTATAAAAACCCCATGACCCCCAGGCCATGGCAATAATGGAGAGGCCGGCCGTTATCCACCACCAAAGGGGTGTTTTTGCATCGAGTGGCCTGAGTACATCACGGCTAACATCGCTATAGCTTTTGTCTCCCTTGATTAATATTCCTCTAACTCTGGTATTGTACATGTTATCAGTTTTTTTTGTTCAATACTATGCTTCTGTATTTCTAACTCTGGTCAAATAGCTCGTGGAAGGTAAGGTGTGCAGATGCTCCAGCAAGTGGTACATGCGATCTTCCTTAACCAATTGACTTACTTCGCTATCTTTTTTTAGCAGATTACCAAACTGAATTGCATCAGCCGGGCAGCTTTGCTGACAAGCCACTTTTATTTCGCCTTCTCGCAGTTCGCGGTCTTCCATTTTGGCTACTAGTTTTTTCTCTTGGATGCGTTGTACGCACAACGAGCATTTTTCGACCACTCCTCTTTGGCGAACAATTACATCCGGATTCAACACCATTCGGCCCAATTCGCTGTTCATGTTAAAGTCGAACTTATTGTTGTTGGTGAATTCGAACCAGTTGAACCTGCGTACTTTGTACGGACAGTTGTTGATACAGTAGCGCGTTCCAATACAGCGATTATAGGCCATTTGGTTCAGACCTTCAGTGCTGTGGTTGGTAGCTGCTACTGGACAAACATTTTCGCAAGGAGCATTATCGCAATGCTGGCACATGACTGGCATGTGATAAACTTCCGGATTTTCTTCGTCCCGAGAGTAGTAACGATCAATTCGCATCCAGTGCATTATGCGTCGGTTTTTCACCTGTTCTTTACCGATAACGGGTACATTGTTTTCCGATTGACAAGCAATTACACAGTTTCCACATCCGGTACAACTGTTCAGGTCGATGGACATTCCCCAATGAAGGCCGTCGTATTGTACTTTGTTGTATAATGTTACATTGTGTTTTTCATCAAAAAGATGCTGCTCGTTTCCGGCATGCGGGTTTTCAATCAATTCAGGCAAGGTAGTTTCGCGAACAATGGCACGACCTTCCATGTCGTGATGGGTTTGTGTGGTCGCTATCGGATAAGTCTTTCCGCTGATCTTTTCAATGATCAGCTCATTTCCCAACATCGACGGCAAACTTGCAGAAGCATTCATCAGAGGGAAAGCGTTTTGTCCTACATGATCACCCGCTTTTCCAGCTGAAGTCCGTCCGAATCCAACTGCGATAGCGGCAGTTCCTTCCGGTTGACCGGGCTGCACCAAAACAGGGATCTCAAATAGACCATTCACACTGACTACATCTTCTAGTTTTAAGTCGTGTTCTTCAGCGTACTTCGTTGAAATACACAGGTAGTTGTCCCACGTAGCCGTAGTAATGGGGTCGGGCATTTCTAATAACCAAGGATTGTTGGTGTATTTACCAATACCTATGGAAATTTTCTCGTACAAAACAGCCTCTAAACCATTTCTGCTTCCGGGTTTAACTGTCTTTAATAGTTGTGGTCGGTATTCTGGTGTTTCGTTTACCGAAATTTCATATGAATATATACCGTCGTGTTTGGCTTTGTTAAAGAATTGAGTAAAGTTACCTGTGTGATTATCGCGAGTTTGAACTTCTTTTTCCCAATTTTTTTCCATGTAGGTGGCAAAATCCTGTGTTTGCCCCATCCATGTTAACAAGTTGTCTTCAAACTGCCGGGTGTTGAAAATAGGGCGAATGGCAGGTTGTACAATGCTTAAATGACCTTTTACAGGTTCGGCATCGCCCCACGACTCCAGATAATTGTTGTTGGTAGCAATGATGTTACATAATTTGGCAGTTTCGTCCATGGTGTCGCTAAACGATACCTTGAATCCTGTTTTTTCTAATCCGGAAACGAAATCTTTACCATTAAAATAATCGTAGGCAGGATTTACATTGTATACCATCAATCCACCAATGGTACCGGCATTCATGTCTTTAACCAATTGAGCCATTGCTGCATCATTACCTTGTTTAAGGTAGATGGGTGCATTCAGGTCGAGGGTAGTGCCATAATTTTCCAACTCGTTATTAATGGCGTTTACAATGAGTTGTATGTTTACATCATTGGTTCCAGATACCACCAGTGACCTGCCTTTGTTTTTCAACAAATCAATGCTCACTTGCTTGATGTCCACGGGTGAAGCGGCAGCAGGGTAGGTGGTGGCTCCTGTTGTTTCGGCAATAGCATTATATAGGTTTAGCAATACCAAGGCTTCGTCGGAGGGCTTGATGGCATATCTGTAATCAGCATTCGATCCAGTGAGTGAAAGGCTGCTTTCGAATTGATAACTGCGTGACATGTCGCGGTTACCTTTATTTAATTTGCGGTTAGCTGAATATTGCTTGGTAAAGGTGGTGGGCATCAACCACGTTCCTAGGTAATCTGCATTAAAACCAACAATAATTTTGGCTTGATCAAATTTGTAGTTTGGGATTTCGGCTTGGCCAAAATTGAGTTCGTGTGCTTTACGGATGGCTGCCATACTCACCGGGTCGTACATAATCCATTCCACATTAGGATAAGTGGTTACGAATTCACCAATAAGTGCCTTGGTTGAAGGGCTAATAATGGTTGAGGTGAGTAATACAACCTTTTTACCCGAATCTTTTAATGCGTGCAATTGAGCTACCATTTTGTCATCCACATCTTGCCAGGTAGCTGTGTTTCCATCAATATAGGGACTTTTTAATCGGGCATCATCATATAAGTTAAGAACAGAAGCCTGAACTTTCGCATTGGTACCTCCTTTAGAAAGCGGCGAAAGCTCATTCCCTTCAATTTTTATCGGACGGTTTTCTCTGGTTTTCACTAGAATACTACAGTAGTCTGTACCATCAAAAAAGGTAGATGCAAAGAAGTTTGGAACGCCCGGAATTAACTCCTCGGGTTGATTTAGCAATGGTATCGCTTTCCGGACGGGCATTTGGCAGCTGCTCACAAGAGCAACTGCGCTTACTGAAAAACCAAGCATTTTAAGGAAGTCGCGTCGGCTTGACTTACCTTTTACTTCGGTTTCGTCGAGACCCTCGATGGAAAATTCGGGAAGTGGTTTTTTGCTTTCAAGAACGGAAGATTGTTGTTCTTTATGGTTCTCAAGACTTTGCCAATAGATTTTTTCCATGGTATAGTTATCTGGAGTAAATGATTATTCTTAATTATCTGTTAATAATGACATTTTTGACATTCATCACCGCCAATATCCTGAACAGTAACTGAAGTCATTTCACCAGCTTTCATTTTTTGATGCAATTTGGTGTATTGCTCATAAAACTTATTGCTGGCAAATTGTACCGATTGGGTACGGTGGCATTCGATGCACCAACCCATACTCAAGTCGCTTACCTGAATGATTTCATCCATTTTTTCAACTTCGCCATGACATTGCTGACAGTCGATTTTACCCACATTTACATGTTGTGCATGGTTAAAGTATACATGATCAGGTAGGTTATGCACTTTTATCCATTCTATGGGTTTGTTGTTCTCAATGGCAGTATAAATTTTCGCAATTTCTTCTGTGCCTGTTTTTTTGCCTTTTTTAACCTGTGCGTGACAATTCATGCAAGTTTCCACGGGAGGAATTCCGGCATGCATACTTTTGTCGGCGGTAAAGTGACAATATTTACAATCGATTTTGTTTTGTTCTACGTGCACTTTATGCGAGAAGGCGATAGGTTGATCAGGCTGATAATATTGTTGACGCCCCAGACTTACCGCTTCCACAAAAGTTAACTCACCAATAATTGCTAACGACACCAAGATGATGACGATATGAATCCACCTGGCCTTAACCAGTTTGCTAATGGTGAGGTCAAAAATACTGATGACCAAAAGAACCATCATAATAATAAAGGTAGATCGCATGTTACGACGTTGATCACGCTTCATTTCTGCCAGAAGCTTTACCGTTTCATCAGCTGCAGCCATTTCTTCATCGGATACAGAGGTAGTTTCCGTTGTAGCAATTTCACCTCCTTCAATTTTGCCATCATTAGCAATATATCGCAAAATACCCTTAACCTGATCATCGGTTAGGTTGTGTGCAGGCATGGGAATTTTGAGGTTTTCTTCGAATACCTGAATGGCCAATTCGTCTCCTGACTGAACCAGTGCCTGAGAGTTTTGAATAAATTTTATCAGCCAACCCTCTTCTCTTTTTTCAGTAACACCTTTTAGGTCAGGACCAACCAGTTTTCCTCCGCCAATGGTGTGACATGCCTTACATTGCTGAAAATTCTTTTCGTCTTCAGCTGTCTGACTTTTTAGAAGGGGGGTGGTGAGAAGGAGTAGGGCTAAAAATGCAAGACGTACTAACGCCCTGTAATTCAGTGTTTGTTTACCAGCAATACCGTTTATGATCATGGTGTAAAGATTATCAAATAAATGGCGAATTTTATTATTAAAAATGATCTGTTAAAATTATGTTAATTCATTGTAATATGAAAGCTCAAAAATATTTATTTTTTGCAAACAATTCGTTAATTAGGTAACAAAATGCGTAAATAGTTTGTAACTTATTGCTTTTCAAATGAATAATATCTCATAGTTTGTCGTACTAGAATAGAAGTGCAATTGCGCTTGCTTGATTTGCTATTTTATTTCATGAAATTGTATTGAGCTTTGGAGCAATTTTGACATAACTACCAGCTTCCGCCTGCACCTCCTCCGCCAAAGCTACCTCCTCCGAATCCACTAAATCCGCCACCAAAACCGCTGCTTCCACCAAATCCTGATGAACCTGAAGACCCTCCGCTGAAATTACTCCAGCTGCCTCCATGTGATCTGTTTCCAAGCATACTGCCTAAAAATAAGGCGGTCCACAAGCTGCTGTTTGAACTGCCGCCAATGCCGTAAGAATTTTTTTGCCCACGTCCTATAAGCATGATAATCACAAAGATGATGATAAAAGGAATAATGCCAATAAACCAGGGTGCCTGATTAGCTTTGTTGTATCCTTTGGCAGAGATTTCTCCGGAAGCCAGTTGCATTAATACATCAGTCGCCTGATCGATACCCTGATAGTAGTTCTCTTGTTTGAAATTTGGGATCATTTCATTGTCAACAATCTTTTTAGCGGTGGCATCCGGGATAATTCCTTCTAAACCATAGCCTGTGGCAATAAATGCTTTGCCATTATCAAAACTACTGTATCTTGGTTTTACCAGTACAACAAGGCCATTATTAAAATCTTTTTGACCTACCTGCCATTTTTGGCCAATGGCATAAGCAAAGCCGGCGGCATCGTACCCTTCTAACGATTTAATTGTGACTACAACAATTTGGTTGGATGTGGTATCGTTGAAATAGCGCAGTTTGTATTCGAGTGCTTCTCTTTCCTTTATGGTGAGGATTTGAGCCAGATCATTTACAAGTTTTGGAGGGGTGGGCCTGACAGGTATATCTTGTGCTACAAGTTGAATACAAGTCAAAAAAACAACTGTCAGGGAAATTAGTTTTGAAAAACGCATAAATTGAATTGTATTTTAACCAAATGAAATTTCATCGGTGAGTTCGTTGATGTCGTCGATATGATGCGGGAAGTGCTTTTTTAACTTAAGACCGGCCTGTTCGATTCCTTCGATCAAACCTTGCGTAAATTGTCCTTCTCGGAAACGGACGGCCATGAGCTCCTTGGTTTCTGCCCAAAAGTTTTCAGGAACTTCCTTGTTGATACCTTCATCGCCAATGATGGCGAATTTTTTGCTTTCAACGGCTAAGTAAAATAACACACCATTTCGAAGGTTGGTTTGTTCCATTTTTAGTTTTGTAAAAATATAGGCAGCCCGGTCGAGTACATCTCCATGGCATTCCGATTCAAGGTGTACCCTGATTTCTCCTGAAGTGTCGTTTTCTGCATTGAGAATGGCTTTTTTAATGGCCGTTTTATCTTCTCTCGAAAAAAAATTTTTGGCATCTGCACTCATGATAATAATTTATTTGTAGTTAAAAAGATACTTTGGGGGCTGTATTTGCTCCTGCTTGAGCAGAGAAATATGGTTTAGCTTCGAATCCAAATAATCCTGATAACATATTTTTTGGAAACAACTTGATATAGGTGTTGTATTCTTTTGTTTCTTCGTTAAACTTTTGTCTTTCAACTGTTATTCTGTTTTCAGTTCCTTCCAGTTGTGCTTGAAGTTCAAGGAAATTCTGGTTGGCTTTGAGGTCAGGGTATTTTTCAACCACAACCATGAGTCGCGACAAAGCTCCGGTAAGTCCTTCCTGCGCTTGTTGGAACTGGGCAAATGATTGAGCATTGAGGTTGTTGGCATCAATATTTACAGATGTCGCTTTGGCACGGGCATTAATTACGCCTTCGAGGGTTTCTTTTTCATGTCCGGCATAACCTTTCACTACCTCCACTAAATTGGGAATCAGGTCGGCACGGCGCTGATAGACGTTTTCTACCTGAGCCCATTGACCGTCAACTTTTTCTGACATGGTTACCATGTCGTTAAAGCTGCCTTTAAGCGATGAGTAGGTCCAAATGCCAAGCACAGCTATTACGATTATTGCTATTATCCAGCCTTTTTTCATTGTTTCTGAGTTTTTTTATGAATTGATGATTAATTATTACATGTGAATAATCCTTATGATTCGATGTCCTGACATGGCAATTCAAATCGAGACAGTTTGCTAAATTAGTGGAATTTTTTATACCGGCTATTTTGAATGACGGTTAAACTATAAAATGACAGTAATATTGAACCCGGAATTAGAAACCTACTAGTAATCCAACACCACCCACCAATAAACCAACGGCCATGTTGATGAGCTTTACGGTAACAAATCCCCGACGTGTTTCGGCTAAAAGAGGAATGCTACCATGGCCATCCTGAACGATCGAAGATGCCAATAATATACTTAGTGGTAAATCGCCTGAAGCAAACAAAATGACAAAAACAAGATGAGGTCCCGATTCGGGAACCACACCAACCAAGACTGCAATGACAAGCACAATAAACAGATTATCGTTAATAAGCTCCTCCAAATTTAGGTAGTGGTTTATGAAATGCAAGAATGCCAAGGTGCCAAAAGTCCAGAGAAAAACCCGTAGGAAGTGTTTTTTAATCACGTGTTTCCACAAGTGATCCGACAAGAAGTGGTCGTTCACTGTGAAAACAATAAATAAAGAAATTATGCTAACCACAATAAAGGTCATCCTGATCCATTCGGGATGTTCGTGCACATCCATCGAAGGTAAATTCATTAGATCGTGGCCATGGCCATGATCGTGTGAAAAAAGTACAAATGCCAATATTCCGGATAGAAATACAAGTATTCCAAACCTTAAAAAGCTGATGTTTTTAATTTGAAGTGCAATGGATTTAAAGCTGAAATGTCCTTTTTCCATGGCTTCCTGATGCAACTCAAAATGCTTGTCGGGGCATGATTCAACAAGTTTTTGTTTGTAGAAATATTGAACGACAAATCCGGTGATAATGGCGATAACAAAAATGACAAGGTGTATAAGTACAGCTGTTTCGGGAATGATGGAGAACATAAAAAAAGCTTCATCTCCCGAAGTGGCGATCATGGTGGCCACCAATGCTCCTATGCCGATGACGTTGTGAACATAGAGTGATACAGCGGTATATGCGCCCAGACATCCAGGAATAATTCCTAAAACAGCCCCAAAAAGGATTTGCTTCCAGACACTTTGTTTAAGTCCCTTACTCCAAAGTCCATGAGTGAAAACATTCAGGTATTCGATGATTAACATCATCGCCAAGACGAATAGTGTTATGGTAACCGTTTGTTGTAGAATAGATAGTATTTGATCCATGAGTCGTATTAAAAGAAGTCAAATGTATAAATATTTAGCGGTGAAACTCGAAAAAGATTTTTATCTGTTTTACAAAAAAAGCATGAGACAGATATTGACAATCTCTTGTCTTTGTTTTGCGCAGATCCGTGTAGGGTAGCCCTGTGGATATGTGGAGAGAGAAATACAAGATGTTAAATTTTTTAATCAGTAAAAATTATGTGTATTTTCGCCACTTAATTACCTATTTATAAATGGCTAAGATTGTAAATATTTCTGAGGCAGTTTCCATTGGTTTGCACAGCATGGTTTTGGTGGCAAAGGCTCAAAAGCGGCAGATGAATGCCACCATTATTGCAGAGGTTACTGGAAGTTCAAAGTACCATGTTTCTAAAATCCTTCAAAAACTCGTTAAGGATGGTTTTTTAACCTCCCAACGAGGTCCTGCAGGAGGATTTGAGTTAACCAGGGCTCCTGAGCAAATAACCTTGTTGGAGGTGTTCGAATCTATCGAAGGAAAAATTGTTATTTCACGATGTCCATTGAACAAAGCCTGTCCTTTTGGAGATTGTATTTTTGAAGACCTTACCATGCGCATGACAGAACAGTTCCGCGATTATCTTCAGGATCATACTTTGGCCAATTATATGCTCAGAAAAGATGGATCGAAGTATTGATTTGATTTCGAATGATACCCCCACACAACAGTTAGCTGATTAAAAATTCCGCAGTTTTGGTGAAATAGTCTCCCAGATATTTTTTATGAATTTCTTGCATTTCCGATTGTTGCAGTGCTTTGTTCATGTGGTGTAACCAGCGATTTTTTGTTTCCTCATTCATCGGGAAATGCACATGGCGTTTCCTTAAGCGGGGTTGTCCGCGTTTTTCGCTGTAGGTTTCAGGACCTCCCAGGTACTGCATCATGAAAAGATGTAGTCTTTCTTCGGCGACGTCAAATCCATCACGATAAAGTGGCGACAGTAATTTATCCGTTTGAATTCCTTGGTAAAAATCGTAAATCAGTTTTTTAATGTATTTAGGTCCAATGGTTTCGTAGTGTGATAGTTGCATGGTAGTAGTGGTTTACGAAAAAGGATCTCTCGGGCTTGAAAGCCATGGAGAGATCCTTATACGAATGAGTACTTATTCGTTAAGTTTATTTTTTAGCATTGTAGCCACGTTGTTTGGCTGCCTCTTCCAATCGCTTTTGGAATCCGGACTTTTTCTTCATCGGTTTTTTCTTGGCAATTTCAATTTTAGCTCTCAGTTTATCCTCGTTAATGGCATAACGGAAAATAAACATTTGACCAAATGTGATAATGTTGGCCAGGAAGTAGTAATAACTTAAACCCGAAGCATATCCGTTGAATATTCCTAAAAACATGATGGGCATAAGGTACATCATGGTTTTCATTCCGGGCATTTGGTTGGTTTGACCAGCCATCATTTGGTTATTCATGTAGGTGTACATGATGGTAGAAACGGTCATCAATAAAGTAAATAAACTTACGTGATCACCATAAAATGGAATATCCCAGGGTAACGACATGATTGAATCATAACTGGAAAGGTCGGTGGCCCATAAAAAGGGTTGTTGGCGCAACTCGATAGAGGCAGGGAAAAACCGGAATAGAGCAAATAGAATGGGCATCTGCAACAACATGGGTACACATCCAGCAGCTGGATTTACGCCGGCTTGCTTATACAACCCCATGACTGCCTGCTGTTTTTTCATCGCATCTTCCTGTTTGGGGAATTTTTTACCCAATTCATCAATCTCAGGTTTTAGTACCCGCATTTTTGCTGATGAATAGTAGGTTTTGTAGGCAATAGGAAACAGAACAATCTTGATAATAATGGTCAACATCAGAATAACGATCCCGTAATTCCATCCATAACCTCCAAGCCAGTTGAACACAAACATAACAATGTACTCGTTGATCCAGGCCAATAAAAAGAAACCCCAACCTATTGGTATTTGACGCTCCAAATCAAGATTGTAGGATTTTAAAGTTTTAAACTTGTTGGGGCCAAAATAAAATGATAATGGTATGGAGGTCGATCCGGTTAAATTGATAGGGATCTCAAATTCGGCTTCCATTGTTTTTAAATAACGGTCATTACCAGTATTTTCTTTTTCGGTAACCGTAAGTTTACCATTCTCAAAGGATTCCTTGGCTATAATGACCGATGAAAAGAAGCGTTGCTTAAATGAAACCCATTTTAATTTGGTGCCAATTTGCTCTTCATCGTCTTCTGATTCCGACATATAATCTACTTCATCTCCTTTGAATTTGTAGTAGATGGTAGATCCGTTCCATTGATCTTGTGTAAGTTCTTGTTTGCGTAAATCGGCCATCCAATTCAGACCCATATACCTATTGTTTTTGGAGATAATGCTTTCCATTCCCACCATATTGATGGTGAAATCGAACATGTAATTATTGCCTGCCAGTGTATAGAGGTATTCAATATAGCTGTTCAGGTTTTTTTCTCCGCTGGGCAAGGTCGTGTATAACCTCATGGAGAAATTGAGATTTCCATCTCCCGTAACCGAGATTAGCGATTCGGAGGAAGAGGGAGTAAAATAAAGGTCTTGGGTATTGATTAAACGGTTACCTGCGAAAAACGTAAGCGCGAACCGCGATGTTTCCGGATCAAGCAGAATCAAAGGCAACGAATCGTAGGTTTGGTAATCTTTTAGTTCTACGGTTTTAATCTGACCACCTTTGTTGCTTAACTCAACTTTAATGAGGTCGTTTTCGAGCACGGTAAATTTTTCTGCACCTTCAGCAGCACCGGCAAATTCAGCGTACTTGTCGCGAAGGGTGTTGATGTCGGTACCCTGTTCGGCTGGTAATTGTTGTGTAGCTGCTTGATTGTTAGCTTCTTCCTGTAGTTGAGTAAGTCTGGCATTTTCTGCGGAGATACGCATTTGTTCAACCTGCGCAATGGAGTCAGCCTTCTGGCGACTTTTTTCCAACTCGGCACTGGAAGGAGTAAACCAGTAGGTGTAGCCAATCATGATGGCGCCAATAAGTATAAACCCGATTATGGAGTTTTTATTCATTATTCCGTTATTTGAAATTGAAGGGCAAAGATATTCAGAATTATTTAAAGGAGGGAGTAAAAATCCAATCAATTAGAGGTGCAGATAGTCAGTTAGTTATAGCTCCTTTGTGGATGAGTCAATATGTCTATTTCGGATTTCTTACTATCGAAAGGCGAAATATTCATTTATTGACTTGACAAATTAGAAATATTAATTATATCTTTGTGATATCAAAATAGTATCATAATAATCAAATTTAAACATGAAATCATGAAAATTGAAAAAGAATTTTTGCCCTTTTCGGGATATGTTATGTTGCTTGTCGCTTTTCTGTTAATTGTGCCTTCTATTGCAGGAATAGTAATGTTTAAAATGTTGCTCCTAATTATCCCCATTATTCTGGGCGTACTGTTATTACCTGGATTTATGATTGTCAATCCAAACGAATCAAGTGTACTTATTTTGTTTGGAGCTTATAAAGGCACAATTAAAAGGAATGGCTTTGCTTGGGTAAATCCTTTTTTTACACGCAAAAGACTTTCATTGCGGGCACGGAATTTGGACAGTGAGCCTATCAAGGTAAACGATAAAATCGGAAATCCCATCATGATTGGAGTGGTCATGGTTTGGAAGGTGGAGAATACCTACAAATCAGCCTTTGAAGTGGATGATTACGTACATTTTGTCAACATCCAAAGTGAAGCTGCCGTTCGTAAGCTGGCTGGTCATTTTTCGTACGACAACTTTGAAGATCAGGAGGCTGAAATCACCTTGCGCAGCGGAGGTGAAGAGGTAAATCAAATGCTCGAGGATGAAATTACCGAGCGTTTGTCTATCGCCGGAATCAAAGTCATTGAAGCCAGAATTAACTATATTGCTTATGCTCAGGAAATTGCTGGAGCCATGTTGAAACGTCAACAGGCTACTGCCATTGTAGCAGCCCGGACTAAAATTGTTGAGGGAGCAGTAGGAATGGTTGAGATGGCATTGGAAGCCCTTTCCCAGAAAAATATAATTGAGCTGGACGATGAGCGTAAAGCGTCGATGGTTAGCAATTTGATGGTGGTATTAACCTCCGACAAGGACGTGTCTCCTGTAATTAACACTGGAACCATGTATTCCTAAATTGTTTTAAGTCATGAGTGGTCGTATATTGTTTGAAGAAAAACAGAAGTTTGGTTCCCCATTGTTGTATTTATCGATGGGAGCCATCTATTCTCTCGTGATAGGTGTTTTTACTTATGGAATATACCAGCAGTTGGTTTTGGGCCATCAATTTGGGAATAAACCCATGTCGGATGCAGGTTTGATTTTGACATTTGTTCTTGTTATGTTGGTTCTGATTTTTAGCGGGTTTTTGTTGTTTGGTTCTACACTTTACGTTCGGATGACAAGATCAGGAATTAGTTTTAGTTTTTGGCCTTACTTCAAAGGTTTAAAAGAGATTCCTTCGGATCAAATTGCGTCTTATGAAGTAAGAAAGTACAAACCCATTCTTGAATATGGGGGATGGGGTTTAAAGAAAGGAATTAAATCATCCGGAATAGCTTATAATGTGCGAGGTAATATTGGATTGCAGCTGGAGTTGAAGGATGGGAAACGCATTTTGTTTGGAACGGAGCGTCAAGACGCAATGTTACATGCGATGCGAATAATGATGGAGATTAAAGATGAATAAGAAAAAACCTTTTGTATTGCGCATTCATCCCGAGACGATGAGGGCTTTGGAGGAGTGGGCTCAGGATGAATTCAGGAGTGTGAACGGGCAGATAGAATATTTACTTCATGCAGCTTTAGTTAAGGCTGGACGCATTAAGAAACCGAAACCTGATTAGTAGGTATTCTGTTATTTCCATACTAAAAAGAAGGTCGGGTTGCAACGCAATCCGACCTTCTTTTTAGTATGGATTATTGGTAAAGACTAGTTCACCCTGCTTTGCAATTCATCAATTACACCACTGTACTTACGAAGTACACGATCCCACTCGCGATAAAGCTCGTCGCTTTTGACACTGGTTCCGGGATGTTTTGATTCTTCACTAACCAGTTTTATCTTGTAAGTCAGCGGGTCGGTATCACCTAGTTTTACTAACATTCGGGTGCGAATGGTATTTTGTTGAAACGATTGAACTACCCAGCTGGTACGCAAATATCCTGTTTCACGGTCGGTAACTTCAATAACATCAAAATAGGAGGTGATTATCATGCTGATCAGTTTCCATGCATCTTCTTCAGGGATGCTGGTTTTCAGCTCAATATCAATGTTGGCAATGTCAGTCTGAACAGATGCGTCATAGGCATCGTCACGACTCATTTCAACATAGTATGTTTTGGGTGGTTTTGCTGAGTGTTTTTTGTTACAAAAGCTAATGGTTTCACGTAAATATCCTATTTTCTCAATATGGACAGTTACGCAGCTATTAGAAAGAATCACAACTTCGGCATTCCCTTTACCCATTAGTTTTCCATCGATATAAATCTCGGCGTCAGTTTCCGAAGTACTCAATTGCACTTTTTCTTTTCCTGCCATGGCAGAGAATGAAGTGATAAGAAAAAGAAATAAAGTGACTGTTAGTGAGAGATAGTTAATACGTTTGTGCATAGTTAGTTATTATTTTAAGGTTTTACAATGAGGACAAATATATATATTTTTCGTTTGATTAGAAACAATTGATGAGCAAGATTGTAGTTGGAGAGTTGTTCTTAAGAATATCAAGCACAAATTAACTTATTGAATGTTAAAACGTTCCGGATGCTTTCCTTTTATCCCACGATAAAAGGATTCTATTTTTTTGAAATCTTCGTTGTAATCTCCTGTAGGATAAAAAACCTTTGCCGGGCCACCTGTTTTTTTTTCGTAATCCAAGTATCCGAGTATGATAGGAACATTGGCTTTCATGGCCAACATATAATAGCCTTTTTTCCAGTGTTTAACCCTCGATCGGGTACCTTCGGGTGTGATGGTGATATAGAGACTTTCGTTTTCAGCAAAGTATTTAGCTGAATAATCTACTAGGTTAGTTTTGGAATGTCGGTCTACAGGGATGCCTCCCATGTATTTTAACCATGGCCCCAATGGCCAGAAAAAAGCCTCGCTTTTAATGTAAAATTTACTGTGGATGCCCAAATACCAATAACCAAATCTTCCCCAAACAAAATCAAAATAACTGGTATGCGGAGCGCTTATAATTACAGCTTTTTTGACATGAGATGGAATTCCGCTCGAAATTTTCCATCCGAATAGTTTAAGTACAAATTCTGCAACTTTTTGCATTGCTCTGATTTTTGCTGCAAATTTAAAAATTCTGATTTTTCCTACAAACATTAATATAGTGAGAAATAGTTTGCTATTTCAAGGTCGAAAATTCGATGTGTTTTTGTTATACATTTGGCAACCATAGTTATTATTAATAAACATTAAATTATTATGCGGATTCTTATTGCATTGTTAAGTCTGCTGCTTGTGGATGGTTTTATTGAAACCGAGCGGGTAAGAACCATTGAAAAATCTATATCATCCCCTAAAGATATTATGCCAATTTCTGACTCATTGGTGGTTCCTTATGTATATGTGAAAGCCATATCACTTAATAATCTACCGGTTGTGCAAAAAAAGCGCAAGTTTTTTGCCATGATGCTTCCTGCCATTTTGGTAGCCAAAACCGAACAACAATTTATTTTGGAGGAAGTTAGAAAATTGTCGAAGAAGACTACCCTTACTAAACAAGAACAAGCTTTTGTTAACAACCTCATGGTAGAATACAAAGCTAAAACCATACATATGCTTATCGCTCGTCTTCACGGATTCCCGGTGAGTATCGTACTGGCACAAGCAGCGGTAGAAAGTGGATGGGGTACATCTCGGTTTTTTCTCCAAGCAAATAATCCTTTCGGAATGTGGTCGTTTAATTCTGATCAACAGCGTATTGCGGCTTCATCCCACCGCAGTGGCGAAAAAGTTTACTTGCGGAAATTTAATAATTTGGAACAAGCCATTGAGGCTTATTATGTGATGCTGGCCACAGGTCCCTATGCCGATTTTAGGTTAGCCCTTCACCAAACCGCTGATCCTTATGAATTATGTGATCATTTAGTGAGTTATTCCGAACGGGGAGAGGCCTATGTACAGGAGATAAAAAACGTAATAAAAACCAATAATTTGACTAAATACGATAGTTACCGTATTGCTCCCAAGTATATTGTAACAGAATAAGACCAATTATCTCATTACCCTATTGTTAGTTTACACAAAAAGCTGGAGAATTTTCTCCAGCTTTTTTAATATCGTTGGTATTTTCGTCGCATTAATCTCCTATTGTTCAGGCATGAGTACTACCTTTAAGTAATGATCAGCATTAAAATAGTTGGTAGCTGCTTTTTGGATATCTTCGGCACATACGTCTTCAATAATTTTTCTGAGTTGGTCAGTGGAAAGCAAATCAGATTCGTAATAAAGGTGTCCTTTTATCTTACTCAACCAATAACCATTTTGGGTGGCGTTACTTTCGTAATCTCGCGAAAGTGTCTCTTTGGCTTTGTTTAGATCGATGAGTGAAGGCCCTTTTTGTTGTAGGATGTTGATTTCATTAAACACAGTTTGGGATAATGTGTCGGCCTTGTTTGGATCACATCCCCAACTTACCATCACCGAGACTTTTTCCTTTGGATATTTGGAGGTGCTTTGTGTAGTTCGAACGCCATATACTCCTCCTTGATTTTCCCTCATATTTTCACGTAAACGGATTCCTAAAATCTTTATTAGCATCCTCATCTCAATATCACTTTTGGCGCTCCATTTGAATTTTTCATTCATTAAGATGGCCACACTGCTTTGAGGCTCAGTTCCTTTATAGATGGTCGCCTGGGTGACACCAGATGGAAATTCTGCACTCACATCTTTCCAGTTTAATGGCTTTCCGGTTTCAGGTAGACTTCCCAAATATTTGGTAATAAGTGGTTTAATGGTTTCTACCTTAAAATTTCCCACAAAAACAAATTGAAACCCGTTGGCATTGGAATAACATTTTTGGTAGAAACCAACAGCTTTTCCTAAATCGATGCTGTTTATTTGTTGTTGTGTTGGAATAATAATGGTTCGGGGGTCGTTTTGTGTAGCCAGTTTATAAATAGTGTCATAAAAAACGGCAGTAGGATTGGCCATCATAAACTGAAATTGTGTGTTTAATTGTTCTTTAAAGGTCAGGAAAGCATTGGTGTCTTTTCGGGACTCAGTAAAATACAAGTATGTAAGCTGAAACAAGGTTTCCAGGTCTTTTTTTACCGCATTACCAGTTATTTCCTGGGTGAGGTCTTGAATGGAAGTGGAAACAGATACGTTTTTCCCCGTAAGGAATTTTTCGAGACCTGTGGAAGTGAATTGTCCCAAACCACTTTGGTTGATAATGTCGGACGCAAATTTTGCGGAAAGGTAGTCTTCGTCGGTGGAAAGCGAAGTTCCTCCCAAACTGAATCCAGTCATCAGGATTTCGTCATTCTTAAAATCAGTGGGTTTGAGCATTACAGTAATACCGTTTTCAAGTTTCAATTGGGTAATACCCATTTCTTCCACTGTTTTTTCGCTCACAATTTTTCCTCCGGGTAAATTACCCGAAATCAGTGATGAAGCTATTTTCTCTTCCTTGTAAGTTCCTAATTTTGCACCTGTGGTTGTGGCGAAATCGTTCAAAACCTCTTCTTTCGTTGGAATTGTAACTCCATCTCTTTCAGGACCATTGATCAATATCACCAGGTTGCTGTCGCTCACCAATTGGTTGGCGAGTTTGTTTACCTCCGAAAGTTTTATGTTAGGAAGTAGAACCTTGGTGAGGTCATACTCCATTTGAATACCCGGAAAGGGCTCGCTTTCCAGAAAATTGTCGACATATGTTGATATGAAAACTTCGGAAGGGGTGTGGTCTTTTTCTTCAACAGCTTTTTCAAGATTGCTGATGAGCTGGGCTTTTTGTCGATCCAATTCAGTCTGACTAAAACCATATTGTTTTACGCGTTCATTTTCTTGCAAGAGTGTAACCAAACTCTCATTAATCTTGTTTTCTTTACTTACAGCAAACGACATGAAAGCATCAACTGACCGTCCCAAAAATCCACCAAACATGGTTGCTGAGAAAAGGAAAGGTGAATCTGGAGTTTGACTTATTTCGTTTAAACGTGCATTTAGCATGCTGATATAGAGTTCTGTAATTAAATCCTGCGAGAAGTCGTTGATGGTCGATGTCTTCTTTTTCGGATGTTTATAAAACAACATCACCATGTTGGAGGTAGCCTCTTTATCGGTTGCAATGGCTACCAAAGGCTCTTTGTTTCCAGGAATGTCGAATCCGGTTCTTTCTCTTGGGTTTTCAGGATTTTTTAACGTTCCAAAATGTTGTTGGATTTGCTGTGCGGCTATCGCTGGATCGATGTCGCCTACCACCATAACAGCCATTAAATCAGGGCGATACCAGTCGTTGTAAAATCGTCTGAGGGCTTCGTGTTCGCAGGAATCAACCACGTTCATTTTTCCTATCGGGATGCGGTTGGCATATCGTGAATTGTTAAAAATAACAGGAAATGCTTTTTTCATCATGCGATCGTTGGCACCCAATCCCAACCGCCATTCTTCATGAATAACTCCTCGTTCTTTGTCAATTTCTTCATCGCTCAAACTGAGGTTTTGTGCCCAATCCTGAAGAATCATGAAAGCCGAATCAATTAATCCCTGCCGGTCGGCGGGAATTTGAAACATATACACTGTTTCATCGAAACTGGTATAGGCATTCAAATCAGCACCAAAATCTACTCCCGAAGTTTCCAGAAAATTGATTAAATCGTTTTCGCTGAAATGTGCTGTTCCATTAAAGGCCATGTGTTCGATAAAGTGAGCCAGACCTTGCTGATCGTCATCTTCTAAAATTGATCCAACATTTACCACCAATCGAAATTCGATGCGGTTTTCAGGTTTGTTATTCTCTCGTACATAGTAACGCAGACCGTTGTCAAGGGTGCCGGTAATAACTTGTTGATCAGTGGGTAATTTGTGATCTCCGGCTTTTTGAGCGCTTATTTGAAAACTTCCGAGCGTAATTACGAACAGAAGTAACAGGATTCGGTACATTTTTTCTGTCATTCTTTTAGTGTGTGGATTATCAAGTTGTAAAACTACGGATTCCTTTAACATTGGTTTTCTTTTATTGCTAAAATTCGTTGGGGTAAAGTAAAATTAAAAAAGGATGGGGATTTTTCTTATACCTTTGTACTAATCTAATCAATAAAAAAAATCGAGCCATGAAAATTAATCGTTATGTTGATATTTCAACAATTGACAGAGAAGCCAAAAAAGATTACATCGATCGCCATTCACCTTTTGTGCACTGCGAAAACACCGCCGTTGCAGGAGAAAAGTTTAAAGTGACTGTTAAGTTAGGTGATGAGTACATGCATCCGGATGATTTTGATCATTACATTGCCTACGTTCAGTTGTGGAATGGTGAGTTTATGTTGGGACAAGCTTCATTTGCTCCAGGTACTTTAGGTAATAAACCCGGACATGCAGAAGTTGATTTTCACATTGTTCCCAATAGAAATCTTAAACTAGTTGCGATGGCCTTTTGCACCAAACATGGGTTGTGGCAGTCGGACGAGGTAGCTGTTGAAGTAAAATAGCAAATTTCAAACTCAATAAAAAAGCCCGGCATGCCGGGCTTTTTTATTGAGTTCTTTGGTGTTTACCAAATTTTAGCTCTGTTTTCAACTGGAATCCACAATTTATCAGTGGGTTGAATGTCGAAGGCGGCAATAAAGGTATCCAGATTAAAAGTGGGTACATTCACTCTTGAATCACCAGGGCTGTGAACGTCTTCTTTCAATCTTCTCATTAATTCTTTGTCGCGGATATTCTGACGCCAAACCTGGCCATAACCCAAATAAAAACGCTGATCAGCTGTAAATCCATCAATGGGTTCCGGTATTTTTCCATTGAATGCTTTTTGCATAGCGTCGTACGAAATGCTTAAGCCTCCAAGGTCAGCAATGTTTTCTCCCAAGGTTAATTCACCATCCACATGCAACGAATCAAGTTCTGTGTAGTTATTGAATATCTCGACCAATTTAGCCGTTTTTTCACTAAAACGTTGGGCGTCTTCTTCTGTCCACCAGTCGTTTAAGTTGCCATCTTGGTCGTATTGACGACCTTGATCATCAAATCCGTGAGTCATTTCATGACCGATTACCACGCCTATAGCACCATAATTTACTGCATCATCGGCATCTTTGTTAAAGAAGGGTGGCTGCAAAATCCCGGCAGGGAATACGATTTCGTTGTTCGAAGGGTTATAATAAGCATTTACAGTCTGAGGTGTCATGCCCCATTCCTTTTTATCAACCGGTTTTCCAATTTTAGAAATATTGTAAGCGAATTCAAAAGCACGTGAATTGCGTGCATTTTGAATGTAGTTGTCAGGAACAATTGTAAGTGCTGAATAATCTCTCCATTCATCTGGGTAACCTACCTTTACTGTGATGGCATCTAATTTATTAAGTGCTTTTACCTTTGTCTCATCGGTCATCCAATCAAGATTTTTAATGCGTTCACCAAAAGCAAGACGTAAATTTTCAACCAAAGCTACCATGCGGTCTTTGGCTTCAGGAGGGAAATGTTTTTCAACATAAAGTTGACCAATAGCTTCACCTAAACGTCCAGACGTTACCGATAAAACTCTTTTCCAACGGGGTTGTAGTTCCTGACGTCCTGATAAGGTTTTACCAAAGAATTCAAAATTTTGGTTTACAAAATCATCGCTCAGATAATTGGCTGAATTATCGAGTAAATTCCACATGAGGTAGGTTTTCCATTCATCTACCGAGATGTTTTCCATCAGTTGACTTATTCCTTCGATAAACTGAACCTGTCCGATATTAATTTCACCTGGATTTGGCACTCCAATTTGTGTGAAATACATTTTCCAGTCAAATTTTGGCGAAAGATCCTGAAGACCTTCAAGTTCCATTTTATTGAAGTTGGCAATCGGGTCGCGTAATTCAAGACGTGTCTTGGAGTTTTTTGCAATTTCAGTTTCTACTTTTAAAACGGTTTCTGCCTGTTGTTTTGCTTTGGCTTCATCATCACCTTTAAGTATAAACATTTTTGTGAGGTGGTCGAGGTATTGCGTTCTCATCTGAGCAGAACGTTCGTCGTCACTCAAGTAATAGCTCACATCCGGAAGGCTTAAACCACCTTGATAGAAATTGGCAATTTCCATGCTGCTATTTGTTTGATCGGCCCCAGAATATACAAAAAACAAGGGGTATTCACCAATGCTGTGCATGTCAGCAATAAACGTCTGAACACCCTCTAGACTGTTGATAGCTTCAATTTCAGCTATTTCGTTTTCGATGGCTTTAACTCCCACTTCATTGATGCGGACTGAATCCATACCGCTGTTATAGAGGTCACGGATTTTCTGGCTCACACTGCCATTATTTGCATCTTTTTGGGCTGACACTTCTTCCACGAGCGTCCTCAGTTGTACCTGATTGTTTTCGTAAAGAATGGTAAACGCGCCATATTGGCTGTATTCTGGTGGGATTTCGTTGTTCTTCATCCAGGTACCATTTACATACCTGAAAAAATCATCACCGGGTTTTACGTTTAAATCCATGTTGGCCAAATCGATGGCCGGCACAATTGTCTCATTTTTCATCTGAGTGGGGTTGTTGCATGATGTTCCGCCAAGCAGCAATCCGGCCGCTAACGCGAAGAAAATGGTTTTTTTCATTATTAAATCTTTAGTCTTTAAATATTTGGCTCACACGCTTTAGTTAAATCTATCTCTAATTACTTAACCAGGCTGAGCTTATAAGCAGTGAACCATGGTTGCGATCCAAATTTTTTATGGACGCGGCAAAGGTAATAAACTTGTTTGTTATTTATAAATCATGTGAATAACCATTTTTATTGAATTACTTTCCTGAACATATGTAAATGTTTATATTTTTGCCGGAAAGAGGAAAAAAATTGAGATTCATTATTGGATTCCCCATGTTTTTAATCAACTTGAACTTCCGATTAGTGGTGGTTTTTTTTATGGCTTTTCCATTTCTAGTCATCGCGCAAAGCGATGGAGATGATGAATGGAAAGAGGTAAAGGACAATAACGGAATTAAGGCTTATGTAATGAAGCTTCCAGACGTAGCCATGAAAAAGGTAAAAGTCGAGGCTGTTGCAGAATCGAGTCTTTCGGCGTTGGTTTCATTAATGATTGATGCGCCGCGCAACAAAGATTGGGTTTATGCTAACGCATATGCCTGTCTTTTGGAGAAATATGATAATTTTAATTGGGTGTATTATGGTCAGAGCGATGCACCTTGGCCTGTGAACGACAGGGATGTGGTTTCCAGAGTTCATATGTCACAAAACCCAGTGACTAAAGAGGTTCGCTTTGAGTCAGTTGGGGAGCCCGACTACGAGCCTGAACATGAAGATTTTGTTCGTATACCTTTGCTGCATGCGGTATGGAAACTCAAGCCATTGGGAAAAGGGAAGGTGCTGGTTACATTTGAGTTACAGCTTGACCTAGGTGGGAATATGCCTGCATGGGTTATCAACCTTGCCGCAACAAAAGGACCTTACAATTCCATAAAAAGCTTTATTGAGCTGGCTAAGGAAGAACCTTATGTTAGTGCTCATTTGGATTATATCCGCGAACCCCAGTGGTAAGTTAAAAACCTATTTCTAAATTAAGCTGATCTTTAAGTTTTTGAACCTTAGGGTATTTTTCGATTAAACGCTCTAACTTATCCTTATCGGTGTATGCCCGCTTGGGCTCGGTTTTATCAGGAAGAATGGGGTGAAGCGTAATTTGGTTGTTTTTAAGTTGGCTTTTTAGAAATTCCATCAAACTATTCACCGCCAGTAAATCCTGTGAAATAATCAAAGAGTCAACTTTGTAAGTGATTTTGCGGTCGTCACCCAATAGTGGTGTGTATTTTGAGAGTCCATTGGCAAAGCTTGGGGAAGTTTCCTCGTAAATTTTACAAAATTGTTTCCACGCGTCCTCAAGTTGTTCCTGCGTAAAGGGATTGTCAATAATGGGTTCTGCAACGCTATCATCAGCTTCTGATTTCTCCTTCATTGCACGCAGCGTTTGTTTTATGGAAATACTTTTGATGCTCTTTCCGGATGAAACTACTTCAGGTTTTTTTTCAGTAGAAATGGGAGTTTTAATGGGTTCCTCCAAGACTATTTTGGGCGCAGAAGTTGGCTTAGGTTCAGCTGGAGAAATGCTTGATGGCTCAA
This sequence comes from Bacteroidales bacterium, assembly GCA_041582875.1. Taxonomy (GTDB): domain Bacteria; phylum Bacteroidota; class Bacteroidia; order Bacteroidales; family F082; genus UBA6244. The sequence continues at coordinate 22,280 of JBFHGX010000038.1, forward strand.
CAGGTTTTAATGGTTCTTCCGTTTTTTTTATCTCTTTTACAGGTGGTGGAGTTGCTTGTTTTTCAATTGGTTTTGTTGATTGATACGTTGGTTTACTTTCCTCAACTGGAATTTTTGGAGAACTCGCTTTTGCTGCTGACGGCAACGGCATTGCTTCCGTTTTTGGTTGTTGGTTCATTAGTCCAGCCATCAACATCAAGGCGATTTCAACGTGTAAACGCTTGTTGTTACTGGCTTTGTACTTGATGTCGTATTGATTGCATATATCCAAAGATTTCAGTAAAAAATCAGGTGAACAGTATCCAGCCTGAACAGCATATCTTTCTTTGAGTTGATCGCTGGCATGCATCAACTGGATAGTAACCGGATTTTTAATCACCAAAAGACTTCTTAGGTGATCAGCCAGTCCCATGATGAAATGCTGGCCATCGAATCCGTTTTCAATTACTTCGTTGAAAATCAGCAATAAAGCAGAAACATCATCTCTAAGGATGTTGTCGGTAACCCTGAAATAGTATTCGTAATCCAGAATGTTGAGGTTCTCGATAACACTTTTGTAGGTGAGTTTGTCGCCACTGTAACTTACTATCTGGTCGAATGTTGACAGTGCATCTCTGAGAGCTCCATCCGCTTTTTGAGCAATGATGTGCAGCGCTTCTGGTTCGGTTTCAATATGCTCGCTGGCAGCTACATAATCAAGGTATTGGGCGATGTCTTCTACCATAATTCGACGAAAGTCGAAAATTTGACAGCGTGACAAAATGGTGGGGATAATCTTGTGTTTTTCGGTGGTTGCCAAAATGAATTTTGCGTAAGCCGGTGGCTCTTCGAGGGTCTTTAAAAAGGCATTAAATGCAGCTTGCGAAAGCATGTGAACCTCATCAATGATATACACTTTGTATTTACCTACTTGGGGTGGAATGCGAACTTGCTCCACCAAACTTCTAATGTCGTCAACGGAGTTGTTGGAGGCGGCATCGAGTTCGTGAATATTAAAGGAGGAGCTGCTATTGAATGACCGACACGATTCGCATTGATCACAAGGTTCGAGCTGTTCGTTCAAATTGGTACAATTAATGGTCTTGGCCAAAATGCGCGCACACGTCGTTTTGCCAACTCCACGTGGGCCGGTAAACAAAAAGGCCTGAGCTAAGTGGTTGTTTTTAATGGCATTCTGAAGGGTAGAGGTAATCGACTGTTGTCCCACAACCTGTTTAAAGGTTACTGGGCGGTATTTACGAGCCGAAACAATAAAATTATCCATATGCTTTAATTATCGGTCTTCAAAAATACTATTTTTTCAGGGTCGTAACCGATTGAAACCTTTGCAGGAGAATTTATCATCAAAATTATAAGAATAAATATTTATAAGTATTTGATTGATTGTTAACTGGAATTTGTAAATTTGATGTTATCAAAACAAATTCACAATGTGTGAAATTCATAAAGTTATACAAGTGGTTTTGGTTTTACTCATTATGGGTAATTGTACCATAGCTCAGCAACCTCAGAACGCAGTCCCCGATACGACGGGATTGACCATTTCAGGAAATTCAATTCGCGAAAAGCTAACGGATTTTATTGATCCATATGGCAGTTACCGTATCAACTTTGGTTTAAACAGTCAGGGGGATGTTGGTATTGCCGATAATGCATCACGGTTTGGGTTGTTTGGGGTTTTACCTCTTGTGGATGGTTCTGATTATCGCATGTTTGCTCAAATGGAGATGGGGATGAATTTAGTAAGTCGGGATAGGGTTATTGTTTTTCGTGCCGATCCTGGCTACGGTGTTGGTGAAGCAGATAATGCATTGTATACGCGATTAGGACTTATTGGTATTGAGAATACTCATTTTTCGATTAGTGTTGGTAAGCAATGGTCTGCCTACTATGATGTAGCTGCGTTTACCGATTTGTTTTATGCTTTTGGAGCAGAAGCTTCTGGGGCATTTAATCTCAATAGCGATGGTGGGATTTCAGGAACAGGTCGGGCAAATCACTTATTTTTAACCAGAGCTAATTTTGGGCATTTAAAGCTTGCTTTGCAAGCTCAGGCACGTTCAATTTCTGAAAACGATGTATCTTTTGCCGATACGTGGGGTGCTTCAATGCGATATCTTCCCCAGGAAGGACTACAAGCCGGTTTTGCCTTTAATATTGTTCTCGACGGGGTGGATCAGCCAACTATTAATCAACCGATGAAAGGTGATCAGGCTTGGGTAGCATCTGTTGCTTATGTAAAAGGCAGGTGTCATGTAGCCTTGCTTGGGGGACGATATATTAATCATGATAAAATTGTGGTAAACGATACTACCTCGTTGTTCTTCAGTTCTTATGGGTCTGAATTGTTTGCATCTCTCGATTTAGATGCCCAAAAGCATTGGCGGATAGCTACAGGGTTTAATTATTTATTTCCAGACAAAAACAGTACGGTTTCTTCATATCGATTGCTGTACTTTTTGGGCGAACTGAGCTATACTTTTGCTCATGCAAGCAATATCTTTGCAGAAGTAAAAATAAACTCAAGTACTGATCAGTATGGAAATGCAGTACGTACGAATGTTTACGGATTGGGTTTTAGATTTTCGTTTGGTTATTAGTTAGTTACTTGCTGTTGCCGTGAGATAGTATATTTTAGGGGGTAAGAAATTTGGGAAACGATTTTTTCTGTACTTTTGGTTGGATGGAAAGTTTGCTCATTTATGTGCCTAAGAGAACAAGTCGTGTACGATATGTGTTCCGATTAGTGTTTAAGGAATTGCTAAAAATTTCTTGTAACCTGACTTCTGATTTGGATGCTTTTCAATCTGCGGATGGGCCTAAGCTTGTATATGCAGATAAGCCATGGTCAGACGATTTATTCTTTAAGTCTTCAGGTTTATTGTTTGATCGTGGAGTGAATTCTGTTGATATCAAACCTTTTGAATTTGAGGGAAATATTGCGCTTTTCCCTGTGAAGGACAAAGAATGCCCGCTTCCTTTTGATGTATTTTCAGCTATTTTCTATCTTGTTTCCCGATATGAAGAATATCAACCTTTTGTACCTGATCAACACGGGAGGTTTACCGCACACTTAAGCATAAGTACTAAGTTAGGCATTCTGCAAAAGCCAATGGTCAATATTTGGACACTGAAAGTTAAGGAATTGATATTAAGCCGGTATCCTAATTTTCATTTCCCTGAAAGGTATTACCGATTTGTTCCTACTTACGATATTGATAGCGCCTTTGCCTACAGTCAAAAGGGGCTTGTCCGAGGTTTTGGCGGGTATCTTTTGGCGCTCCGGAACTTCGACTGGCTTGATATCTGGCATCGTACCCAAGTTATTTTCGGGAGAAAAAAGGATCCATTCGATACCTATGATTTGCAAATTGAATACCAAAAAAAATATCAACTCAAGCCTGTGTATTTTTTTCTTTTCGGACATTATGGACAGTATGATAAAAACATCAATACCCGAAACAGGACCTATCGGTTTTTAATTAAGCGAATGCTTGATTATGCTAAAATCGGCATCCATCCGTCTTACAATACTTCTGATTTTCCCGAAATGTTATCTCAGGAAATTTCTTCATTGGAAAAGGTTGTAAACAAGGATATTACCTTAAGTCGTCAGCATTTTTTACGCTTGATGTTGCCACATACCTATCGCAACCTGATTGAAAGTGACATTACCGATGACTACAGCATGGGATTTGCAGCCTTACCTGGTTTTAGGGCAGGTATCTGCGATTCGTTTAATTTTTATGATTTGGATATGGAGGTGGAAACCAAGCTCCGGGTGCATCCCTTTATGGTAATGGATGGTACACTTAAAGATTATATGGGATTGACTCCTGCTGATGCAAAAGTGGTTATTTCATCGCTTATTGCGGAAGTACGTAAGGTGAATGGAACGTTTGTGTCGCTGTGGCATAACGAATCACTAAGCGATGAAAAAAGGTGGAAAGGTTGGAGAGATGTGTATGAAACCCTTATTCGTGAAGCGCTACCATGATATGAATCGTGGTGTATAGATATGAAATTAAAGGATAAAATCATGAGAAAAGTCAGGTATTTAAAAAATGAAGAAATTAACAAAACAAAATGGGATGCCTGTATTACACATGCTTTTAATGGAAATGCCTATGCATATTCCTGGTATTTAGATATTATTTTCCCGAACTGGGGAGCTTTAGTAGAAGAAGATTATGTGCGTGTAATGCCCTTGCCATTAAAAACCAAATATGGTGTTACATATTGCTATCAACCTTTTTTTGCCCAACAGCTTGGGGTTTTTTCGGTAAGTTTATTAACACCTGATATCGTGACTGATTTTATCAAACAAATACCAGCTCGAGTAAAACTCGTCGATCTTAATTTGAATAGCCTCAGTGCTCCCGATGTAGCGGTATATCCCGTCGGAGAAAGTGTTAACTACCTGTTGGATTTGATTTATGAATATCCGCGCCTCGAAAGCAAGTATAAATCAAATACCAAGCGCAACTTAAAAACCGCACTTAAAAGTCAGTTGTCACTTTCAAAATCATTGAACCACGAGGAAATTATTACTCTTTTCAGGAATAACAGAGGTCAGGAAGTGAGTAAATGGGGCGACGAACAATACAAAACTTTGAGTCATTTAATGTACACAGCTATTTTTCAAGGGAAGGGAATAACCTATGGGGTATACAATAATTTCAATGAGTTGGTTTCAGGGGCGTTTTTCTTAAAAGATAATCATCGGTTAATATTCTTGTTTTCAGGAACTAGTGAAGATGGGCGTAAAACTTCAGCGCTGACTTTTTTAATAGATTCTGTGATAAAAGAGTATTCGCCTAGTAAATTAATACTTGATTTTGAAGGTTCAAATAATGCCAATTTGGCAAGGTTTTATGCTGGTTTTGGTGCTAAAGAAACGAACTATTATCGTTTGAAAATGAATAGATTGAGTCCTGTTGGAAATATGCTATTTAAGCTGGCATCACGATTTAGGTAAAAATAAGGTTGAGGTTGTTCAATAGTTGACTTGAATCAGCACTGGGCACGGCTTATTGTAAATAGTTGTACTTTTGTTTTAAATACTCAAAATATGATCAGGGAAATAGGAAAAACCAATTCAATATTTAACAGGTTTTTGGCTGAATTGCGTGACGTGACTGTTCAGGACGACAGGATGCGGTTTCGTCGTAATTTGGAACGTATTGGAGAAATATTTGCCTACGAAATCAGTAAAACATTTGAATATAAAACCAAAGAAGTGATTACTCCTTTAGGTGTGGCTCACATGAATCTGCCTACAGTTAACCCTGTACTGGCCACTATCCTGCGTGCTGGTTTACCGCTTCATCAGGGATTACTCAATTATTTCGATCATTCCGATTGTGGTTATGTTTCTGCTTATCGCAAGTACACCAAAGAA
>JBFHGX010000039.1:0-27665 GCA_041582875.1 Bacteroidales bacterium
ATGTACCTGTCGGCTAAAAACTGATTGTTTTCTTCGTCGTAATATTGCTGATTGGTTTTTTCAATGAATTTACCATCATCGAATAATTTCTTAAAAAATTCCGCTGCCGTTTCGTGATGGATGGGTGCAGAAGTACGCGAATACACATCGAACGAAATACCAAAAGTTTCGAAAGACTCCTTAATTTGGTTATGATACCGATCAACAACTTGCTGAGGCGTAATGCCTTCTTTTCGTGCCTTGATGGTAATGGGTACCCCATGCTCATCCGAACCGCCTATAAACAACACATCTTCGCCACGCATCCGCAAATAGCGTGCATAAATGTCCGCAGGCACGTAAACGCCCGCCAAATGACCAATGTGAATGGGCCCGTTGGCATAGGGAAGGGCCGAAGTAATGGTGGTTCTTTTGAAATTTTTCGACATACAAATGGTATTTTCTATAATTTCGGCAAAGTTAATCAATCGGCACAAATATGATCAGTCCTCCCCCTTTGAAAAAAGGAGATAAAATTGCAATTGCAGCTCCTGCACGTAAAATCAGTTTGAAAGAGCTTGCTTATGGTATTCAGTTAATCGAAAATCAGGGATACCAAGTGGTTTATCATGACTCGCTTTTTGCAGAATTTAACCAGTTTGCTGGTGATGATGAACTACGAGCAAAGTCGCTTCAACAGTGGTTTGACGACCCCTCCATAAAAGCTATTTTTTTCGCCCGTGGTGGATATGGCAGCGTACGCATCATCGACCTATTGGATTTTACCGGATTTGTGGCCCACCCCAAGTGGCTAGTAGGTTATAGTGACATGACGGTATTTCACAGTCATGTGGTTGAGTTATTCAACATTCAGACTTTGCATGCTCCCATGCCCTTTGGATTTGAAAATAACACACCCGGTGCAATACAATCGCTGTTTACAACTCTTTCAGGCAATTCCCAATCACTTTCCTGGTTAAATCATGCGCGCTCACAAAAAGGCAATATAAAAGCAACATTGGTGGGAGGTAACCTTTCTGTTTTATACAGCCTGATAGGCAGTCAGTCATTTCCGGATTTGGATGGCAAGATTTTATTTATCGAAGACCTGGATGAATACTTGTATCATATCGACCGCATGATGATGGCACTCAAACGTGCAGGAAAATTTGATTATTTGGCTGGATTAATCGTGGGAGGCATGAGCGACATGCGAGACAATGCCATTCCTTTCGGCAAAACCGCTGAGGAAATTATTTGGGATGCTGTTAAAGACTGCGATTTTCCGGTGACCTTTGGCTGCCCTGTGGGACATATTCCTGACAACCGGTCTTTAGTGATGGGCAAAGAGATTGAACTGCTGATTGAGGATGATGAAACCACCATCCAGCAATAAAGCGTTCAGTACTGAACCTGAAAAAGCAAATTGTATAAATCCTTGAAAGAAGATTTTTGCCGAATCATGGATATTCCATAAATTCTTGTGCCTAGCCCATTTCGAAACGCTTTTCTTGCCACGAAGGCACTAAAACACAAAGATTGTACAAAGGAAAATACACAATACATGAGGACTTTGTGATTCCATAGAGACTTGGTATTTTCGTGGCAAAAGCATTTTATAGCACAATTCAAATTGTTTTACCTGTTCAAATAGCGTGTTCTATTTTTTAATGAATTTCCGACTCATCACTCCCCTACTCGTCTGGATTAAAACAACATAAACTCCCGTATCTAAACCACTTGCATTCCAAATGAACTGATGATGTCCGGGAGTCATGGTTTCTGCCAAAATTACCTCAACCGCCTGTCCACGCATATCGGTCACAACAACACTTACAAACTCTTGATTTGAAAGTTCAAATTCAAGATGCAGGTCGTCGACAACGGGGTTTGGAAACAGCACTAAACTTAATGGATTATCTTCAGTACTTTCAAGCTCAATACCTGATGACGCTTGATATTCATAGGCGCCTATATCAATGGTATCTCCCACCACTCTGTGATGATCAGCCAAATCATGTGCTGGAATCATCATTCCCGTGGTGTCGGGTTTTCCTGCATTTACACAGGGAGATGCTTGCAGAAGATTGAAGGAATTCGTCTCAAACATGGGGTCAAAATCAATATTATGATCGTAAACTCCAGTGAAATCGGAGGCGCCTGTGCCGGAAAAACCATCTGTACCTCCCTGAATATTATTATAATAAAAGTCAGGTTGAGAGGTAATATCCCACAAATAGACTTGATTGGCTTCACCTCCGTATTCAGTATTGCCGTATAAAATGTTGTTGATTAACACCGGCACGACCGAATCTTTGCAATAAAATCCGCCACCTCCGCCAAAACAATGGTTGTTGACGATGGTATTGTTAATGTAAGTCGGACTGCAATCTCCATTGCTGATTCCCGCCCCAAAAAAATAGGCACCGTTGTTAACAACCAGGTTATTGCCGATGGAATAATGACAGGTGTCAATGTGAAGCATACCTAGTCCACCGCCCAACGCACTATAATTATCCTCGAATACATTGAACGCAACCGGACCATCACTAAACCGGATACACAAACCTCCTCCAATTCCTGTGGAAGAATTCAAATTAAACTGATTGTTTTCAATAATCGCTTCACTATGATCACTGCAAAGCCCGCCACCGTATCCATAATCATCCTGGGTTTGTCCACATCGATTATCTGTAAACCCATTGTTTTTTAGCAAAATAGACGCATTTTCAAGATAGACTGCCCCCCCGCTGTAATAGGCATAGTTGTTTGCAAAAGTACAGTGAGCAACCGATACCCGATCGGTGTTTCGAATGCACAATGCGCCACCATATCCATGAATAGAATCCTGATCAACAGCCTTTCCGTATTCAAAACGACAATACCGAAAAAGGATGGAATCCACGGAAGTGTTGATATTCTCCACACGAATTTGCTTCCAGCCACCATCAGCAATGGTATCTACATGAAACCCAAGCGTATCATTTCGGGTAAACCTAATGGGATTTTCCATGGATCCAACCGCTTTCAAACATCCGTCGACCCGAAAATAATAAGTTCCGTTGAAAATAACCGTAACACCCGGATCGATGATCAGCGTTTTTGATTCCCTGAGATCGATGTTACCTGCCACAAAAACAGTGTCAGTCGACCAATGCCCAAAAACAGCACCCGAAACCTCAATGGAATCTGCTTTTGCCAAGCCAAGCCCTATGACCCAAGCAAAAAACAGAAATAGAATTGTTAACCTTGTGTTCACCTTAATTTTTTTAGGACAACAAAGGTATCATATAAATGAATGAGTCAAAATCATCCATCTATTAAAATGAACTCGGGGCTAGTTTGCAGATCAGAGCAATAAAACTCAGTTAAAAAACCAATTGGAAACGCATTTCAAAAATATTGGCAAGACCCAAATCCACTACATCTGCCCTTATATAATTGGCTGAAATTCGGGTGACAGGATTCAAGAACCAATTGACCCCTAAGGTCATGTCGTTCAATTTTCCTCCTTCAAGTTCCTGGGCATTTAAATCGATTTGCGAATACCTGACAGATAATTCCAGAGCGCCAAAGCCACCATCTTTACCAAAGTTCTTTGTTGGAATCACCCGATCGAAAGCACCTAACCCCATTTTATAGGTTCGGTGTTCACCGGTAACCATCCAGCTAAAAATGCCATACCAGGCATGAAGATTATAAGAAGATGCGGTAAGTGCAGATGTTGATGAAGGTGTAACCGCATTGGCGATGTATTCCGATTGAAACGAAAACTGATGGTAAACCAAAGCCAATTCTGCAGCCATTTTATTCACTTGTTTAACTTCATCAAAGTTTAAAGCTACATACTTGGGTGCCAGATGACTTTCAGGGCGTGATTCGTACTCCAATGAAGTTCCATCATGAAATTGATGTGAGTAGGAAATTCCCAGATGAGCTAACTGAAAATCGTTCCCGGTTTTCAGGTAAGGGACCACCACAAATCGCCCGGTCAGATGATAGGCATTGCCCTGGTATTTGTAACTCCCATCTGAATTGTAAAAAAAACCTGCTGAAGCAGAAATCCTCTTTTTTACCCACGAATTAAACAACATCATTCCCAAATTACGATCGGGAGTAAAGGCATCAGTAAGTGAACGTTCCAAGTCGATATTATTGTTGGAGCTGGTCAACATCTCAAAACCCATGGGTTCCTTAAAATTTCCTACCTGAAAATTACCAACCACCGGCAATTTTGTCAAACGCAGGTAAACATCCTTGAGCACCACTGTTCCCTTAGCAAAATCAAGCTGAACTTTAAAAACCACATTGTCGTATAAGCTGCCTGAGGTATATAAACGAACCCTTCTGAATTCGCTGCCATTCTCAGCTGCAAAATGATTCGACAAGGTGTCGTCCTGACGGATAAACATCATGTCGTATTGCAAACGCCCTCCCATTTTAATTTGGAATTGTTTGTCAGCGCTTTCAATTTTAAGCGCATTGTCCCATTTTACTCTGAATTGATTATCAGCTTGTGAAAAAGCAGCTCCGGCAAAAAAAGTTGCCATGGCAACTAAAATCCATTTATACATTGATTCGGCGTTGGTTTGGGCGGCAAATTTAACAATATGTTCATAGGAATTTAAAAGGTATTTAACACAAGATCTTCTACTTAACCACTGCTGAACAAATATAGCTTCGTTAGATCATGAATTGTTGGATATTATTATAAGGTCAACAACTAGGTACAGCAATGGATTGAGAAATTTCTTTCAACCCCCTTCACAGAAATAAAAGCATAAATTCATGGCGCAATTTCTGTCCCCAAATCATCCGAAAATGATAAATAACATGAAACTTTAGTGGTGAAATCAATCGATTAATAATTAGCATTAACAGAATCGGACAACAAAAACTTCAAATAAATGGGATTATGATCGCTATGCACAAAATTTAAATCGATGACCTTTACCTCAACAAGCTGTATATTCGGAGAAACTACATAATAGTCCAATGCTGTGGTTCCATTGACTCCTTTTTGATAAGCTTGATCGTTGTTTCGGTTGGTAGGCGCCGAAGCATCGAAAATCCATTGCCATGTATCCGGCAAGAAATCAGCCGCCATTCGCACTTCTGACCGAACAAAACGATGTCCGTTATACCCTCCCACGGGTTCGTAACCAGGTGGATTTTGATTCCAATCGCCACCTGCTATCACATAATTTCCTTTTTGATACTCTTCCATCATCACCTTTTTCAATATTTGTAATTCCTTCACCCGTAGCAGGCTGTCAAATACATATGCCGAATTATGGGTATTGATCAAGCACAACTCGCCACCATTGGCGAGCGCATAACGATTCAAAATAAAACACCGATCAAGTAAGAAAAGCTTATCGGGCCAATCTGCAATTAATGGATAGGCATACCTCACTGATTCGGTCGATGGAAATCGTGAAAATGTCATCATTCCGGCATGAACCTGTCCCATGGGCTCCGAAAGAGGAACCGGGACATAAGGAACTTGATAATTGGTGGCGAAAACTGAAAAATAATGAGGTAAAACCATTTCCATTTCTTTCACCTGATCAATGCCATAACTGCGCTTGGCCTTTTTGTCTGCCTCCTGAATGATCCAAAAATCTATACTGTCGTTACTTTTAACAAACGACTTGATGTGCAACATGTTATTTTCAGTGGCCTGACGTGAATCCCTAACACGCCTCCCCCCGTCATAAAAAAAATCCATGTCTTTACCCAAACCTGAATAACCAATATTCCAGTCTATTATTGAAAACGATGTTGAAGATAGTGGTTGGTTCGTAGTCATTGGATTCAACTTAAGCACCTCTTTAGCTGAAGGTTGAAAATCGGTTAAGGTGATATAAATGATAAATGAACTCAAAATAATCAACACAAGCAACAACAATGCACCCAAATATTTTAGCAACTTTACCATAATGATATTTTTAAGTCAAAAACGTTCCGCATTAACTTCTCAAAGATAAGTAGAATTTTGGGGATTATTTGCAACTCAAATGAGCCTTTAAAAAAACATGAATTCGGGGCATACTTTTTTTTTATAAATTGTAAACCTTCTACAATACACCATCACCTTAACAATATCAGGGTAAAGATTATAATACGAATTCTACATGAAGTTAACGTGAAGTTTTGCAACTTTGCACTTGATAATTCCTTAATCAAAAAAAAGAATGAATATCAGCAGTTTTTTGCATCACATTGTAGTTATCATTAAAACCTATTTACTGGTTATCTTGCTATTTTTTGTGTTTACGCTCATTTTGTTTTTCACAGAAATCGATAGAGTTCACTTTTCTGAAGACAAAGTATCAGATATTTTTACTGCACTGTTGATGTCAATTAGGTTTGATGTGGTAATCAGCGGATATATATTATTGTTACCGGCAATAATTCTTTCCATTACAGCAATATTCAGAATTGAAAAAACCTGGATTAGCCACCTGATTTTTTACTGGATTTTTATTTTGTTTTCCATCTCCTTTGTCATCTGTGCAGCCGACATCCCCTACTTTAATCAGTTTTTCTCCAGGTTTTCTGTGGGTGCTTTTGAGTGGTTTGATCAACCCCAGTTTGTTGCAAAAATGATAGCAGAAGAACCGCTGTATTACCTGTTCATTATCCCGTTTATTGCAGTTGAAGTTATTTTTTACAAATTGCTTCGAAAAATACTATTTCAGAAAAACAATTACCAAAAAAAATCACCTGTTGTACTACAAATATTGGTGTCTATCGTCTTTATCGGATTGATGATGATCGGAATAAGAGGACGGATCGAAGAAAAATCCCCAATCAGAATTGGAACCGCCTATTTTGGACACAACCCATTTTTAAATCAATTGGGATTAAATCCGGTGTTTACCCTAATGCGCTCGTTCCTCGATACTTTTGATAAAAAAAACGAATCGATACACCTCCTGGACAAGAAGGAGGCTATTGGCCTCGTTCAAAAAAGCCTAAACATCACAAAAACACTGCCCTATTCACCGATTGCCCGAACAGTTACCCCCAAGCATGCCAATAATAACCCACCCAATGTAGTCTTCATTATTATGGAAGGTATGAGTGCCGCCAAAATGTCGCGACATGGAAACACCAGGCACCTAACCCCATTTTTGGATAGTTTATCAAACCAATCCTTTTATTTTAATCATATTTATACAGCTGGCAAGCATACATTTAACGGTATTTTCGGATCGCTTTTCTCATTTCCGGCCATTTATCGCCAACATCCGTTAAAACACATTAGGCCATACCATGGACTTGGATCTATCTTGCATCAACATGGATATTCAACTGTCTATTTTACAACACACGATGGACAATTCGATAATGTGGAAGGTTTTTTATTGGCCAACGACTACGACCGTGTGGTGAGCAAACGTGATTATCCTATCGAGCAGGTGAAAACCACATTGGGCGTGCCTGACGACTATTTATTTGAGTTTTCAATGCCTATCCTTGATCGATTAAATGACAAAGAGAAACCTTTTTTGGCTGTTTTCATGACTGCAAGTGATCATGGACCATATTATATCCCCGAATATTTTACCCCAAAAAACACTGAAACAAAGGATCAAATAGTGGAATATGCCGATTGGTCGTTACAAAAACTCATTCAAATGGCATCAACAAAAAACTGGTACAACAATACTATCTTTGTATTTGTAGCTGATCATGGTGCTCCAATCACGGCAGACTACGATATCTCACTGGATTATTTTCATACTCCACTCATTTATTTTGCTCCGGAGATCTTGGCACAACCCAATACATTTGATTGTATTGGGGGACAAATTGATGTGGCTCCCACCCTTATGGGGTTGTTAAAATTACCCTATGTAAACAATTCATTGGGTATTGATTTATTAAGTGCCCAACGGCCCTACATCTTCATTAATGACGACGATAAATATGGGGTGCTCGATAACGAATATTTATTGATTGTAAACAACAAAAAAGATACTGAACTTTTTCACTATCCCAACCGGGACCTTACCAACTATGTGAGTTCGATGCCCCAAAAGGTTCAGGAAATGAACAATTATGCCCGTTCAAACCTGCAAGTATTTCAAGAAATGCTTCTAGATAATCAGATACACTTTAAGGTAGAAAATACCAGATGATTGCTTCACTCTTATACATCCGATGGATGCAGCTTAACCGCGCGTTGAGCGGCCTTGGTTTATTCAGAACGGTATTTTTAATCATCCTTGCCGGATTTGCCGGATTTTTGGTTTTTCAACAGGCTTCTGATCCTTCTAAGGCATATTATGTAGTACTGATTACCTTGTTCTTAATCACCTATGTCCACTGGCGCAGAAAAGACAAAGTTTTCTTGAAACTCACCATGGATCAACCTTATGGTTTATTACTTGTTGAATATGCATTATTGACTTTACCTGTTCTCACTATTTTAATTATTCATTTTCAATGGGTTCCATCGGTAATGTTGTGGCCAGGACTCATGCTCATTGCCCGAACCCATTTGAGTTGGAAACAACCAAATATAAACCCCTGGTGGCAAAAATGGATTCCATCGGCAAGTTTTGAATGGAAAGCCGGATTTCGCAAATCATACCTATTCATAGTTCCTCTATGGGTATTCGGACTGTCAACTTCCTTCTACATTGCCAGTGTACCATTGTCTTTATTCATCCTCGGGTTGATTCCATTGGGATTTTACGAAAAAGGCGAACCCTATCAGATGATCCTGTTGTACGAAATGAGTCCTCAACGATTTTTGGCACACAAAATTAAACTACAAACCTTAATTTTCAGTCTCATATGCCTGCCGTTGATCCTCGCTTTTTTGGTGTTCCACCCTTCCTTTTGGTACATTCTAGCCATTGAATATCTGGTTTTTACCTCACTCCATGTGTATTTTATTGTAACCAAATATGCTTTTTATCGGCCAAACAGCTCCTCGCCGGCAGCGCAAATGTTTGGAAGCATTGGCGCAGTTAGCTCTATAGTCGCAGTATTTTTGCCCTTGGTGTGGGCGATGACGATACGATTCTATTTTAAATCCATACACAACCTTAAGCCATATCTTAATGATTACAATTAGCCAACTCAATATATCATACAGCAATCAAAAAAGGGTTATCGATACACTGCAACTCAACATGAAAGAGAGCTGTATTCATGGAATTGTTGGGCTTAACGGAGCAGGGAAAACGACACTACTGAACGCAATTTTTGGATTAATCAAGCCGGATTCGGGCGAAATTCTTTTTCGAAATACCCCGCTGAAAAAAATCCAAATGAGCTACCTGACTACCGAAAGTTTTTTCTATTCAAACATCTCCGGCCGTGAATACTTGATGTTGTTTAAAAATGAAGATTTCAAACTGGAAAAATGGAATGAACTTTTTTTATTACCGCTCGACCAAATTATCGAAGAATACTCCACAGGAATGAGAAAAAAATTGGCACTCATGGGCATATTGAAACAGAATAAACCCGTGATGATTTTGGATGAGCCCTTCAATGGTCTTGATCTGGAAACCTGTCGGATTATACGCTCTATTTTACTAAAAATGAAGGAAAATGGAAAAACAATTGTCATTACTTCTCACATCATCGAAACGCTGACCAACTTATGCGATTTCATCCACTACCTGGAAAAAGGAAAAATAAAATCAAGCCAAACCAAAGAAAATTTTGAAGCCTTCGAACGGGCAATTTTTGAAGAACTCGAGAAGAAAAATGAAGCTCTCATCGATGAGCTCACAAAGTAGTGGAGTTATTTTACCGATTTTTTTTCTATCAACTAAAATTTTAGTTTGTATCTTGCGTTATGCAATAAAACCACTCAGTGAAATGGCCAAAACACCAAAAAACCAACGCTAAATGGCTTTTTAAATATTGGCAACTTCGCACATACTCAATAAATAGCGCATGAACAGAATAAAAATAGTCATCCTTTTGATCGCATGTACTTTTCTAAACTTGCCCGGTTGGGCACAGAATAAAAAAGCAGAAAAAGAAAAGAAAGCCTTTTTGGCCCTGCAGGACACCTCCTTCATTCGGTGGCAGGAAGAAATCAGAAAGAATCAAATAAAAAAACAGGCTACCTTTTTTGAATTTATCAAAACAGCTGATGCGGATACAATCACCGAACTTTCAATTATCGGAATGGGACTTTCAACCTGGCCCGAAATTACCCCATTCGATTCTTTGAGACGACTGGTAGCTACAGAAAACAACATCAAACGTATTCCATCTACAGTATCAAAAGCTCCCAAACTGAATACGATCAACCTATCGAACAACCACCTTAAAAGGGTAAAGTTTATGAAAAATGATTCGGTGGTGAGCGTAAGCTTGTCAGAAAATGAACTCAAAAAAATCCCCCGATCGTTACGAAAGCTAACCAACCTTAAAATTCTGAACATCAGCAATAACCAAATCAAAAGAATCCCGCGCTGGATCAAACAAATGAAATCACTGGAGGATATCGACTTAAACTACAACCAATTGCATCTAACCAAAGCCTCCATCAGAAGACTAAAAAACATGAAAATTCTCCAGATGGGAGGGAATCAGCTGACAAAACTCCCCGATAACATAGGAGACTTGCAACGCATCAACAAACTTAACCTGGGAAAAAACCAACTATCAGAGGTTCCTGCATCCATCACCCAACTCGACAGCTTAACCACTTTGGTATTTTACACCAACAAGTTCAAAAATATTCCCCTGGAAATCACACAGTTAAAGCATTTGAATGAACTCGATTTGTACTACAACGAATTGGAAACCGTTCCCAACACATTGGGCAACATGACCCAATTACAACGGCTCTACTTGGCATTCAATAAAATCCAAGCCCTTCCCGACACATTACGAAACCTAAAAAACCTCAGGTACCTGTATGTTCACCACAATCAATTGGGTCACATCCCTGCATGGATAACCTGCTTCCAACAACTCGAAATACTCGATATCAGCTACAACCAACTGTTTGAAATTCCTGATTTCTCGAATATGCCAGCACTTACAGAACTCGACATACAACACAACGAAATTGCCTGGTTCCCATGGAGCCTACTTGAAAAGCCAAATCTTAAGATGCTCGTAGCGAAAGATAATCCGTTTATTCTGGATGAAGAGACCAGAATACAGTTGGAAACTTCCACCAAAAAACTACTGAAAACAGGAGTATCCATTCTGTACTAAACCCCTTTAAAACCTCATATACAGCCTTTTATAAGCAACCGCCCAATAGTCCTCTGCAAAGGATTTTTTAATACCTTTGCACCTGCTTAAATGAAAAATTATGCCCATACTTGGAAGCATTATTAAAAAGGCTTTTGAATTGCGCAACAAGCCGGTGGAAAAACAACTGAGTAAGTTGGATCCGGTTGAAGCACAAAAAAAAGAACTGATTAAGTTGTTAAGAAAAGCTCAATTTACCGCTATCGGTGAACATTATAAGTTTTCAAAACTATTAAACCTACCCGATGTAGAACGAGCTTTTAAAAATTCTGTGGCTGTTCACGATTATCAATCGATGTACAAACGCTGGTGGTATAGAGCCCTTAATGGAGAAACTTATGTTACCTGGCCCGGAAAAGTAAAATATTTTGCACTAAGTTCAGGAACCTCAGAAGCTTCAAGTAAATATATTCCGGTTACAGCAGATATGCTTAAAGGCATTAAACTGGCTACCCTTCACCAATTGGTTTCAACCACCAAATACGATTTTCCACTTGAGTTTTACGAAAAGGGTATTTTGATGATTGGCGGCAGTACCCACCTGCAATACAACGGTACATACTACGAAGGAGACTTATCGGGCATCACCGCAGGTAATATTCCATTTTGGTTTCAACACTTTTATAAACCTGGCAGACGGATTTCAAAAACTTCTGACTGGGCAACCAAACTCAACGAAATGGTGCGCAAAGCACCCGAATGGGATATTGGTATTTTAGTGGGTGTTCCAGCATGGGTGCAAATTCTGATGGAACGCATCATCGAAGAATACAACCTGAAATCAATTCATGATATATGGCCCAACCTCAGGGCATATGTACATAGTGGAGTTTCATTTAAACCCTATGCCAAGAGTTTCGAAAAGTTGATGGGGAAACCAATGATGTATCAAGAATCCTACCTGGCGAGCGAAGGATACGTGGCCTACCAAAACCGACCACTGGCCGAAGGTATGGAAATGGTACTCAATAATGGCATTTATTACGAATTTGTACCCTTTAACGATGCCAATTTTGACGAAGAAGGGAATTTAAGAGATAAACCAATTGCCTTATCCATCGGAGATATCGAAGTAGGTACAGAATATGCTTTACTGATGACGACCAATGCCGGTGCATGGAGATATTTATTGGGCGATACCATAAAATTTGTGGATAAAAAACGATCCGAAATCGTTATTACCGGACGCACCAAACACTTTATCAGTATTTGTGGAGAACATCTTTCGCAGGACAATATGAACCGTGCATTGGAATTAATGCAGGAAGATTTGGATGTGGAAGTTAAAGAATTTACAGTGGCCGGTGTTAGCCACGACTCGCTGTTTGCACACCGATGGTACATTGGTACTGATGATGCGTTGGATCCTGAACTGGCACGCCAACGAATAGATGAACACCTTAAAAATTTAAATGACGACTACCGCGTTGAGCGCATGGAAGCCATTAAAGATGTGTTTGTTACTGTACTGCCATCACAGGTATTTTACGATTACATGAAACAAAAAGGAAAAGAAGGAAGTGCCAATAAATTCCCCCGTGTACTTAGAAACTCCCGTTTTGACGAATGGGATGAATACCTAAAACAGCGCGGACTGGCATAAGAGGAGATTAAAATTTGATGAGTGTTTTTCTTGAAGGTACTGTTCTGGGGTTTTCATTGGCCCTGCTGTTTGGATTTGGCCCGGCATTTTTTGCCTTAATACAAACAGGTATCCACCGGGGTTTTTGGCCCGGGGTCTTGTTGGCATCCGGCATTTTTCTAAATGATTTCATCATTGTTCTCGTGTCACTTTATGGAGCAACCTCCATTTTTAAAGATACCGAAAATTACCAAATCATGGGGGTCATCGGCGGATTTCTCCTGATCATTTTTGGTATCATTACCTACCTGAAAAAAACCAATGTTGATGAGTCGGACAACCAGGACCTGGACATTAAATCACCCCACCCCTTAATTTACATCGGAAAAGGTTTTTTACTTAACGCAGCCAACCCATTCGTGTGGATATTTTGGTTGAGTATTGTGGTGGGCATGACGGCTCGGTTTGGCGCACAAAAAGGGGATTTGGTGTTGTTTTTTGCCGGAACCCTGACAGTTGTTTTTACAACCGACGTCATCAAAACATTTGCTGCATCCAAATTGAAAAAATTTGCTACCCAAAAGTTTCTGATCATCATCAATAAAATAGCAGGAATAGCCATTTCTGCCTTTGGTGTTTTCCTTATAATTCGGTCAATTCTCCAGTTTTAATTATTTCCCAACGTTTCAACCCTTTCAAGCTTTCAACTTATACCAATCATTCCACCTTATTTCGATCAGAGAAAAAATAAAATCCAGATCCCTCGTCATTGCTTTTGCACTTCATTCTATCAAAGACAACTTTTGATAAAAAAAATGAATATCAGCAATATGTTGAATTCAGAATAATGAACACCGAACATCGATTAGAAGAGAGGGAGAAGGACAAATCAGCGCACTCCAACTTCATCATTCATCATTCATTATTCGTTAATCGACATTCGATATTCAGTCCCGTTATCATCATACCTTGTGCGCCCCCGTATCACCCCCCCTGCTTTAAGCGTCCCCGCTTGAAGTCACTTACCTCAACCTCCTCACCTTTCCAACCCTTTCTCACCTTCCTTCCCTTCTACGATCACCTCCAAAAAGCCAATAGCCCTAACCACCGTTTAGCTCAGAGGGAGGAACGACCGCGAGAGCCTCGTGAACTAACAATAGATCATTTTTCCTTACCATCAACAAAAAAAAAAAAAAAAAACATTTCGAAACTTTGCGCCCTTTGCGGTTAAAAAAATCACGCGTCAGGCCCTTCATTATTCGATATTCAGCGTTCGACATTCGATATTATTCAATCTTCATTTATCATTTTTCTCACCCTTCCAATCCTTTCCTACCTTTTCCCCTTTTTTTTAGCCAACAGCCTTCCCCCGCCTCTAGCGTCCGCACCTTGAATTCTCTCCCCCTTCAGAAAAAGAATTAACAAAAAAGCCACTGCCCTTTTCAGGACAATGGCTTCAGCAAATTGAAACAATATTATTTACATTTCTGTAGTCATTTCAACAGGAAGTGCTTCAGTACGTATGGGTTTTGGGGTTGATTTGCGAATATCCAACTCATCGATAAGGTGAGTAGCACCTGCAAATTTGTCGATGATAAACAATACATAATGTGCATCTACACAAATGGTGCGCTGAACTTGATTGTTAAAAGCGATATCGCCACTCATGGCTTCCCAGTTACCATCAAAGGCTATTCCTATGAGTTCACCTTTTCCGTTCATTACAGGTGAGCCTGAGTTACCACCGGTAATGTCATTATTAGTGAGAAAACAAGTCACCAGTTTACCATCCTGACCATAAGGACCATAATCTTTTTTGGCATACAATTCTTTCAACTTATCAGCCACAATAAATTCCTCGTTGGTAGGATCTTCTTTTTCCATCACGCCATCCAGGTAGGTCACGTAATCGTAATGCACAGCATCAGCAGGATAGTAATCAATCACCTTTCCGTAACTGAAACGCAAAGTAGAGTTGGCATTGGGATAGAATTTTTTATCAGGATACATTTCACGCATTCCTTGAACAAGCAGTCTTTCAGCTTTTCCCACATCCAAATCACTTTCTTTACGGTAATCCTGACTTGCAGCCATTAACTTCGCCATGTATTCACCTGCAGTTATAATGGCAGGATCCCTTGAAATAACCTTTAAACTCGGATCATCTAAAAAGGCCATGGCCTTTTGTTCGTTGGAAACAAATGACTTACTATAAACGTAATTGGCCAACTCGGTATAATTTCCCTTAAACTTTTCCAGCATTTTTTTCAAATACGCTGGATACATATCCGAAGAAAGGTTGGTGAAATACATTTCAGTCATTTTAGCAAAAACATCACGGTCAGTAGCCTCATCATAATTTTTATACATCTCAGCCAATCCCGCTTTCATCGAAGCAATTTCTTCGGTCAGTTGTTCTTCTTTTTTGGCCTTTTTGGCTTTGTCTTTTTCTTCTTTAACCTTTTCCATCATCTCCTGAAGTGTAGAGAAATTCTGAGCAAAGCTCATAATATCAGCACCACCTACACCTGAAATACTGGCTACAATCAAAGGTTTAATGCCTGCGGCTTTCTCTTTGTAACTGGCATCAATCACATTCAACACCTCGCCATATTTGGCTTTACGTGCAGCATCTTTATTTACCCATGCCATAAAATCATCTTCCTGAGCTTTCTTTTCACCAAATACATCCAAATTTTTAATGCCACGTTTCTGACCAATAAAATATTTCCAGCTATTGGCTATACCTGCATAATTGGAAGCATATTTAATTCGAACCGACTGATCAGCATTCATGTGTTCTTTCCATACGGCCAATTTTTCTCCAAAAAGCTCAATCAATGGAGGATAGTAATAATCCATATTCCACTCAATTCCTGAAGAAGTAAGGTAGCGATCGGTGGTACCCGGATATCCCCAAATCATGCTAAACTCATTCAACTTAACAGGATCCAGTGAAATAGGGAGTGAATGTTTTGGCACTAATGGCACATTTTCTTCTGAGTAATCGGCAGGTGATCCATCAGGAGCAGCATAAACACGGAAGATAGAAAAGTCGCCGGTGTGTCGGGGCCACATCCAGTTATCGGTATCGCCACCAAATTTTCCAATGGATGAAGGAGGAGCTCCAACCAAACGAACATCACGGTATACGGTATAAACAAACATATAATATTCGTTGCCATCAAAGAAGTCTTTTACTACAACATTGTATTTACCATCTTCTGATGCTTCTTTTTTCAAACGTCCCGTAATCTCACGAATGGCAGCCGAACGGGCAGCGCCTTTTAAGGTATCATTCAAAAAGGGAACAATGCTATCAGTAACATCGGCCATGCGATACAAAATAGAAGCCGAAAGTCCCTCATTGGGTAATTCTTCGTCACGGCTCATGGCCCAAAAACCGTCAGCCAAATAATCGTGCTCTACTGAACTATGTTTTTGAATGGCATCAAAACCACAGTGGTGATTGGTAAACATCAAACCTTCAGAACTCACCAACTCGCCCGTACAAAAATATCCCTGTGGATTTGGACCTTCAGCCAAACCGATTATGGCATCTTTGAGGCTATTCTGGTTGATGCTGTAAATTTCTTCGGGAGTTAACTGGAGTCCCATTTTTTGCATGTCAACATAATTGAGGCGCTCAATAAACATGGGCAACCACATCCCTTCATCTGCTTTTACCTTTACACCGGTAAAAACTATCAGGGTCAATAAAATTAAAATTCCTTTTTTCATTAGTTGTGATTTTTTATAAAACAGTTAAATTATCATAAACTATACCAATATGTATAACAAGCTGATGACGTTTAAATTAAAAAAACGGACACTGAACGCAATTGCGAGAAGTGTCCGTTTGTGAACATCATCTATTGGGTAACGGACAGTGGTTTATTTTAATCCAAGTACTTCAGGTCCTTGTTCGAAATAAATATCGGATGGAATACCCAAAGCATTTACACGGTCCAGGTCTGATTGCAAATCAGCAGGAATCATACCTTTTTCCTCAATCCATTGCGAGGCAGCTTCGTAATTACCATCACCCTGAATGGTGAGTATTTTATTGATGAGCTCTGTACTGGCTTTTTTCATGGCTTCAAAATTCACTTCATAAGTGCCATTTTCATGACGCGTGAAAGCTCCTTTTTCAAGGAAATAATTAAAGCGCAACATATTGGCCATGCCATGGGCGCTGCTGGCACCAAAACGAACCGAGCGGAAAATACCTGCCATAAAAGTTACGTAATTATCCATCAAATCGGTATCTTTAAATTCACCCATCTCGTTCAAACGTGTTACCAAATAGAGTCCCAACATATCGGCTTTGCCTTCTTCAATAGAAGAATATCTTTCTTTCAAGGCTTTGCGCACAGGACCATTGCCATTGATGGTATTTTTGATGCCTAAACCATGAGCCACTTCATGGAACATGGTGTTGCTGAAAAAGGCATCAAACGTAATGTTTTTGCGCTGTTCCGGAACAATCAACTCATCTGCAATAGGAACCAGAATTTTATCGAATTTGGCCTGCATGGCATTTTTGAGTTGGAGTTTACGGGTTCCTTTTTCCAATTGAACACGCTCATCATTAGGAAGGTTAATGGCAATGGTTTTTCCGGCCATATTGCAATCTCCTGCATAAAATACCACATCGTAAGCATTCAGCTGCGCATCCGAACCAGGAACCTCTGCTTTGTATTCAGGTGCTACCGGAATTCCTTTTTGAAGTTCAGGTAAAAACGAAGCAAAACGAGCCAGGCGGTTACTCCATTCAATATCTTTAATCAGAATAAAGGCTTCATGAGCAGCCTTGTATCCAAAAAGTTGATCGGTATAATTCTCGATGGGACCTACCACCATATCAATTTGATTGTCGGTCATGTCGAGCCAAGCGATATCACTAGCGTAATAATCATCAGTAAGTAAGGCCTGTGCGCGCAAATTCAAATAATTGGCAAAACCTTTGTCATCAGCCAATTGAGCAGCCTGCTCAAGCAACAATGCTGCTTTTTGAATGCGATCTCTAAATCCTTCATGGTACCAGATAGTTTCCAAATCACCTTTATCATTTCTTCGGATAAGTGTGTACAAACTGGTTTTATTGGGGTCATCAAAACGCTCAAATTGCTCTTTGGTCATATCTACAGGATAAAACTGAGCTCCGGCAGGCTTAGCACCATAACCCGGAATAAAAGTGGCCAGGTTGTTCATCTCATCCCAGGGACCATAATTAATTTCAGCATATCGCTTTAATTTTGGGTCATCAATTCCAAGAAGGAAGGCGTTTTTTTCCTCAACATTTTCCATCCAAAAAATCTGATCCATCAAATCAGCAGCTTCAAAGAGGAGCTTGAGCATCTGTTTTTGGTTTTCACTGAGGTGATCGATGTTGGCCGTAAGTTTAACCTGGGCATACTTTTTCATCTCGTAAGGCTTTTCGTTGGTGTTTTCTTTTTTGTCTTCTTGTCCACTACCACAGCAACTGGCTGAAATCATGGCAACAACAACAAAAGCAAGAAACATCATAGGTGTTTTTAACTTCATAACGTTTGGTTTTATTATCAAGCGGCGAAGTTATAAAAAATGAGCGTTTGACAGTAGCAAACACCCGTTCAGAGAATCTGAATATTTCAATTATAAATAAACAACATTAAGGGTGCGCTATCTGACAAGAAAATCACCTAGCTATTTACCACAAAGACACCAAATCACAAAGAAGCAGTAAATAAAGGCTTTTTGAGTAAAGAATTATACATTTCTTAGAGTTTTAGAAACCTTGTAAATATTTGTTTTAGGGCTCCGCTAGGAGCCAAATAGGGGTAGAAAAATAATTGTTTCATTAATTTCGTCCCGGATGGGACGATACAATTCCCTATGCCCCTTGCACGCTTACAAATCCAAAATAGAAGCTGATACTTGAGAAGCCGCAGGACCTTTGCCAGCTTTCGTACTTAACAACCCGCATGCAGCGTCAATATCCTGTCCTCGACTCGCCCGGATGGTCGTAAAAATACCCTTGGCAGCTAAAGCATCCCGAAAAGCCATAATACTTTCTTCCGTGGTCGCTTGTAATGGAGTATTGGGAATAGCATGAAAACGAATCAAATTGACATGACATTTTACTCCATTCAGGATTCGCGCCATTTCTTTCACATGTTTCGGAGTATCATTCAACCCACTAAACACGATATACTCAAACGAAACCCTGCGTTGCTTATCGAACCCTTGCGCCTTTAATTCGGTGATAATATCAGCAATGGAATACTTATGACTGATAGGCATAAGTGTCTTTCGCTCAGTCTCGAACGGAGTATGCAGGCTTACGGCCAAATGTGCTTTGCTGGTAGTGATAAAATGATGCATGGCCGGAATCACACCAATGGTAGAAACCGTAATCCGCTTGGGAGCCCAATTCATGCCCCAGGGTTCGGTGAGGATAGCCAGACTATCCATCACAGCCTCCAGATTATCCATAGGTTCGCCCATGCCCATGTACACAATATTGGTAAGTTGGTCACGGTCAGGAAGACTGAGTATCTGGTTAATAATCTCTCCGGAAGTTAAATGTGCTTGTAACCCTTGCTTGCCCGTCATACAAAACAAACACCTCATTTTACAACCCACCTGTGACGAAACGCAAAGCGTACCCCTTTTTTCTTCAGGAATAAACGCTGCTTCCACGGCCCCTTTGGCCCCTACCTGATATAGGTATTTTTTGGTACCATCAGCAGAAGCCTGCACCGTGACCGGAGCTTGACGACCTACCTCATATCCTTCATTCAATTTCTGGCGACCTACCTTCGATAAGTTGGTCATCTCATCAATGGTAAGCACTTCCTTCTTATACAACCAATCGGAAATCTGTCGGGCAGTGAATTTAGAGAGTCCCATTTCGTTGGTGATCTCCAACAGTTGTGGTAGGGTTTTACCTAGTAAAGGTTCTTTCATGACTGGGGCAGCTTTTGCAAATTATCAGACTGCAAAAATAGTAAAGATTCAAACCTGTCAGGTCTTTTTCAGACCTGACAGGTTTTTCAATTACATTAAATCCCGCTCCACATCTTTGTCACCACGCCCGGAAAGATTGATGATACTGATTTCTTCAGACTTTCCTTTAAGTAGTTTTTCAGCCAACGCAACAGCGTGAGACGATTCGATGGCCGGAATAATGCCTTCTAACCGTGAAAGGAGTTTAAACCCTGCAATGGCCTCAGCATCGGTAACCAAATGATAACTGGCACGTTGCTCATCCTTCAGGAGAGCATGCTGAGGACTAACTCCTGGGTAATCCAAACCAGCAGCAATACTGGCCGTGGGATAAACTTCTCCAGCTTCATCGCTCAAAGCATAACTGTAGGTTCCCTGAAAAACTCCGGGCTTGCCCATGCTCAGCGTAGCTGCGGTTTTTCCAAAAACGGGCCCTTCTCCCCCACCTTCAGCTGCAAAAATTCTAACAGATTCATCATCCAGAAAATTGGTAAATAGTCCGATAGCATTGGATCCACCCCCTACACAAGCAAACAAATTGTCTGGCAATCGTCCTTCAGCTTCCAAAAATTGTCTCTTGGCCTCTTTTCCTATTACGCTCTGAAAGTAACCTACCATGGTCGGATATGGATGCGGGCCTACTTGCGATCCCAGTAAATAAAACACATCCGGATGCTCAATATAATAGCCCAAAGCAGCATCTACAGCATCTTTCAAAGTCCCTC
This sequence comes from Bacteroidales bacterium, assembly GCA_041582875.1. Taxonomy (GTDB): domain Bacteria; phylum Bacteroidota; class Bacteroidia; order Bacteroidales; family F082; genus UBA6244. The sequence goes on from JBFHGX010000039.1 coordinate 20,524, forward strand.
GGCCTGCATGGGTCAAAACCAATTCGGCACCGAGCAATTTAATTCTGCTCACATTCATTTTCTGACGTTCGGCATCTTTAGCCCCCATAAATACTTTGCACTTCATACCAAACAAGGCTGCCGCCGTGGCGGTAGCTACCCCATGCTGACCAGCTCCGGTTTCAGCCACTATTTCGGTGGCCCCCATGCGCCGTGCCAGCAATATTTGACCGATGGTATTATTAATTTTATGTGATCCTGTGTGATTTAAATCCTCACGTTTCAGATAAATTTTTGATCCGATGTGTTCCGATAATCGATGAGCATAGTACAAAGGTGATGGCCGCCCAACAAAATTTTTAAGGTAGTAGGCAAATTCCTCCTCAAATTCAGGAGTACCCTGATGTTGTTCAAAAACTTCCGCCAGATGGAGCAACTTGCTCTCAAGTACAGGTGGAACATACATCCCTCCATAATTGCCATACATGCCATTGGTAGGTGCGAATACTGATTTTATTTTCGTGGTATTTTCTGTTATTGTGTTCATGGTGTTATATATTAAAGTAAAAAGTTAAAAGTTAAAAGTTAAAGGTTAATAGTTGAAAGTTGAGTCCACTCCGAGAAGTCTTTTTTTGCCACAAAAGCTCAAAGACACAAAGAATTCACAAAGGGAACATGTTGTCAACATACTTTTTGTGCAACTTAGAGCCTTGGTGTTTTCGTGGCAATAATCGCTTGGACAACTTTTCGGAGTAGACTCAAAGTTGAATGTTGAATGTAGAAACTTAAAAGTGGACGTGGTGTCAAAAGATAAAGCTGGGTCTACTAATCAGCACCCCAACTTAAGGCACTTTAGGCACTTTTAACTTAATCCCACTTTAGCCACTTTCTATAGGCTTCGCCATCGAAAAAGCACTCTTTTAAGCCAATTAATCACCATCTGTTTTATTACAATTCGTTTCATCACTTTCAATTTTTGAGCAAAAAAAAACCGCAGGTGAAATACCTGCGGCCTTGTTATCTTAAAAAGATGGATGCGTGGTTATCTCTCCCCTATCGGATTAGTAACACGCCACCACCAAATATTTAATTTCATTGTTCTCATTGTGGCAACAAAGTAAAATCAATAATTTCAATTTTGCAACATCTTTTTTAAATGGACTTAAAAAATAATTCAAAACAAGTAGCTTTAGAACAAAATCTACTCAGCAACACACCGTTAACCAAACCAATTTAGAAAACGTCTAATCTTTAAATATTAATACGTTACATCGCTTGATCTTTAAAAAAGAATGTACTTTTGCGCCCATTTTCAATGAATAGTAATTCGTAAATTTAATTGTTATGGCTTTTTTACAAAAAGACGAAATATTTAGTAAACGCTGGCTTAAAAACTACAGTTTGATTGTTGTTGGGGCTTTCATCATGGCTGCCGGCTTTGTTTTGTTTATCACTCCGTATAAATTTGTTCCTGGTGGAGTTTATGGCATTTCCATTGTTATTCACTGGATGTTAGGCACTCCTGTTGGTCTCATCGCACTGTGTTTTGATATCCCACTCACCATTATCGGAATCAAGGTTTTAGGACCCCGCTTTGGCATGAAAACCGTTGTGGGATTTTTCTCTACAGCCATTTTTATGGATACCATCACTTACTTTTATGGTAGCGAGCCCCTGGTTCCGGGTGACCCTTTGTTGTCAGCGATTTTTGGCGGATTGTTTATCGGGTTGGGATTGGGATTAATTTTCAAATCGAAAGCCACCTCTGGCGGATCCGACATTGTTGCCATGATTATCGGAAAATACACCAAACTGCCCATGGGACAACTGATGATTTTTGTGGATTCAGCCATTGTAACCATCGGGCTTATCGCTTTCCAGGATTGGAAAATTCCCCTGTACTCACTCATCGTGATTTTCATCACCGGAAAGGTGGTTGATTTGGTTCTGGAAGGAGCCAATTATGAAAAAGTACTTTTCATTATTTCGGATAAATCCGAAGAAATTCGCAACAAAATTGTCATCGACCTCAACCGGGGCGGTACTTACCTTAAAGGTGAAGGCATGTGGGGACACAACGAAAAATCGATTGTGTTTACAGTAGTTAATCGCCGCGAAATGACCATGCTGCAGGAATACATTCACCATATCGATCCCAAAGCATTTGTAACCGTGCTCAATGCCACCGAAATCCTTGGAAACGGATTCAAGTCGCTGAAGGAAAAAATTTCAGAATAATCAGGATACTGATAGGGGAAGGTGAATGTCGGACATTTCAATGTCCAATTCATCCTCCCACCTGATCATTGCATTAAATAGCCGGACTTTTGTATAAAGGGCCAACTCGCGCAACGTGATATTGGTCAACTTAATTCGGTTCTCCTCTAATAGAACCTCTCGCTGAACCCCTTTAAGCAAAGGATTTTGAGGAGTGCACCAATCATGTCCATCAAAAAAAGCCACATTGGCATAAGAACTGTCGGTAACACATCCGTTCTTTATCACCAAAATATCATCACACGCCCCCTTTCGGGAAAAAAGTTGTTCGAGAGGTGAACGATCTAAGTATTTAAATGAATAATCAATCGAATCATCCTCAACACATTGCAACGACTTAATCAATGGCAGCGTGTAGCGATGAAAGGTAACTTGCTCTACCTTTTGCGAATACACCAACCTCATTTTATACAACTCAAAAAATAGATAGTCATGATTGGGATCATGCAAATAGGAATGCACCAAATCATCCAAGCAGATCTCTGATTTACGACCAAAAAAATGCTGAGCCGTGCTATCCATGCGCGATTGATGAACAGCCAGGTGACTGACTTTACCCTTGGCCACCCTGATGGACTCAATGAATCGGCACATAAATTTTGTCCTTTAGTTCCTGATATTCCTCCGCACATACACTGCGTGTGGTAATGCCACCACCACTCTTGTAAACAAAACCACTATCGGCTTGTTCCAAAAACCGGATCATCACTGCACTATCCATATTTTGCCCGTCAAAGATACCCATCACACCAGTATAAAAACCACGTTCATACTTCTCTGCCTGAAGAATTACCTCCACAGTTTTCTTTTTAGGGGCACCCGTAATGCTCCCTGCGGGTAACATACTCGATAGAATGGTGCCCAGATGTTCGTGGTAATCTTTGGGTAAATCTCCTACAATTTCAGAGCTCATCTGCAACAGCGTGTGCCTGTGAGTATTCAACCGTTCGATGTAACGGAATCGTTCAACGCGCACATTTTTCGCCACCAAACTGAGGTCGTTTCTGATCAAATCCACAATGGTATAGTGTTCGGCCAATTCCTTTTCACTTTCCAGTAATTTTTTTTCTGCATCAGGCACAGAGGCATCCATGGTGCCTTTCATGGGAAACGACCTGATGTTACCTTCCTTGATAGTTACAAAGGTTTCAGGTGAAAAAACCACAAATTGATCCTTCAGCCAAAGCTTGTATCGTGCTTTCGCAGAATGAAAAATATCGAGTAAGGAGTAATTGGTATCAACCCGGGTTGGCATGGTTAAATTGAGCAAAAAACTGTCGCCATAATGCAAATGATGCTGCACCAAATCGAAAGCCTTGGCATACCGATCTTCGTCACAAGGCTGAATATCAAATTGAAGAGGCTCATTGTTTTTTAGCGACTTCCCGACAAGGGAATGCCCCGGAAAAACATATTGAATCACAGACGAATCAACCTGATCGAGGGGCAAAACCAGCACATCTCTGGCATCAAAACTAACCACAAAAAGAAAAGGAACCCGTTTCTTTCCAAGGTCATTCATCAGGTTAAAATCTGTATTCAAAGCGCAGTATTTTTGACAAAAATACGCTTTTCACAAATCCGACAAAGAGATTGTATTTGTGCAAAGGAAACTAATCGGCTTTATGCTATTTTTGAGCTGTGAAACTTTTGATAATTGACAATTACGATTCGTTTACCTTCAACCTGATACAATTGGTTGAACAGGCAGGAATTACCGATTTTATTCTGGTAAAAAATGACCAACTCATGCAGTTGGACGAACAGATTTTTACGCATATTATCATTTCTCCGGGCCCTGGACTGGCATCAGAAGCCGGAGAATTACTCCCCTTCCTGAAAAAAGTAGTCGAAACCACCCCTGTTCTGGGAATTTGCCTGGGCTATGAAGCATTGTCTGAATTGGCAGGAGCCCGATTGAGGCAGCTCGATGAACCACTACATGGAATTCGCAACATAGGTTACATCATAGCTCCACATCCAATATTCAACCAACTTCCCGAGTTATTCCATATCGGTCATTATCATTCATGGATAGCCGACGAGTTGACCTTCTCTGCCGACATCCGAATCTTAATGCGCGATGAGTCGGGACTCAACATGGCCATTGCACATCGGATACAACCATGGGTGGGATTACTTTTCCATCCCGAATCTATCATGACCGAACATGGACTGGAAATGATAAAAAACTGGCTCAGTCTTTGAAAAGACCAAGCCAGAAAACAAAAACAAAAAAAACAAAAAAAAATGCTATCGAAACTATTTACGTTTGGTCGTAATCAACCTAAGACCAACATAAACAAATGAAAATCCATAAAATAAGAGTGTCACTCCAATGATCCACACCAGTAAAGCGGCCTCACCGGTAGGATTATAACTGATCCAAAAACCACCGATCACCAATAAAAATCCAATAAAAGATTGAAAAGCACTGCTTGAGCGGCCATCCAACCCATTAAAAATATTCATTACCCCCATAAAAATCATCCAAAACCCGACAAAGAAGGGTAGAATTTCTGCCGTCATGGCGGGATGCGATAAAAAGATAATCCCGATAAAAAGGTCGAGAACACCTCCAACCATTTTCCATGTCCAATTGGGAAATTGACTTCTCACTGAAAGTGCAAATCCAATTTCAAGTATTCCTCCAAGTACAGCAGCCCACCCAAGAAAAACAGCCAGCCCTAGAATGGAGGCAGCAGGATGAATAAACACCTTAAACGACAATACAATAAACACCACACCCACCGCAAGCAGGAGCCACCAATTCGAGTTCTTTTTCTTTACCATGTTGTATGATTTATAATTTTCACTAAAAATAAGAAAAAAATCAATGTGCCAAAATATTCAGCGTTCGACATTCAACATTATTCATTTTCCCTTTTCCACCCTTTCTACTTTCCAACCCTTTCCAACCCAGATCCTCAGGAATAAATTCCAGGGCTACTAAATCGGTCGTACCTACGGCACTATGTCGCTACTCCGGTCTTCCAACTTTAGACTTTGAACAACGAACAACGAACAGAACTGCCCCGTCTTCGGACTTCGGACTTTTTCCGCCAACAGCCAAAAGCCAATAGCTAAAAGCCTTTTCTTCCCACCTCTCCAACCTTCAAACCCTTTTCTACTCTTCCAACCATGCCCACCCCTCCCTCCCCTTTCTCTCAATTCAATTAAAAAAAAACAAGGAGTGCATTACACTTTTTGGTTACTTTGCACGTTTCTTTGCTAACACGTAAATAACGGCTATGAAAAATCGATACTTCGCAATTTTTTTATTCCTCTTAATTCAATCCTTAACGTCTTCTTACTTAATGGCTCAGAATGCTACAGTACGTGGCTTTGTGTATGAAGAAGAGTCGGGTGAACCGGCTATTTTTGCCAATGTGGTTTTGGACGGAACCAGCTTCGGCGCCTCCACCGACGTCAATGGGTATTTTTTAATATCAAAAGTCCCGGCCGGCGATTATATATTAAAGATTACCTACCTGGGGTTTGATACCATTCGTCAACCCATCAGTTTATCAGAAAATGCATTGATCAACAAAAACCAGTATTTAAAAAAGGGATCATTTAATCTGGGGACCGTTACCGTAAGTGCCGAACGTGCCGAAGCACGCACTGAAACCAAAATGTCGGTGGTGAAAATATCCCCAAAAGACATTAAACAAATTCCCAGCGTTGGAGGCCAGGCTGACTTTGCTCAATACTTACAGGTAGTTCCTGGAGTTGTTTTTACCGGTGACCAGGGAGGCCAGTTTTATATCCGCGGAGGGTCGCCAATACAAAACAAGGTTATGCTCGACGGTATGACCATCTACAATCCTTTCCATTCCATTGGATTATTCTCGGTGTTCGAAACCGATCTCATACGAAACGCAGCCATCTACACCGGAGGTTATAATGCGGAATATGGAGGAAGAATCTCTTCAGTAATGGATATCACCACCAAAGACGGTAACAAAAAACGCATGTCAGGGGTCGTTGGAGCCTCTACTTTTGGCGCCCGTGCAATCCTCGAAGGTCCTCTCTTAAAACAGAAATCAGCGGAAGATGGAGGAGTCTCTTTTATCCTTTCCTTCAAAAATTCCTACCTGGCCGAAAGCTCTAAGATTTTTTACGACTATATCGATAAAGACGGACTCCCCTTTAATTTTGCCGATATCTATGGAAAAGTAACCATGAACTCAGGCAATGGCAGCAAAGTCAGCTTCTTCGGTTTTAACTTTACAGATAACGTAAATAATTACAAAGCCATCTCCGACTTTGGCTGGAAATCATTTGGTGGTGGATCAAGCTTTGTGGTGATTCCCGGCAAGGCTCCTGTCCTCATCGAAGGTATCGTTTCGTATTCTAAATATGAAACCAATGTAAAATCAACCACCCTCAACGACCGCAAAAGTTCTATTAGTGGATTCAATGCCGGACTGAACTTTACCTATTTCATGGGGAAAAATGAATTGAAATATGGAGTTGAACTCGAAGGGTATAAAACAGAATATATTTTCAGAAACTATGTAAACACCGAAATAAACCAAACTGAGAATACCACTCAGCTGGGATTGTACGCCAAATACAAAGCCATATTTGGAAAATTCATCGTGGAGCCGGGTATCCGTTTAGAATGGTATGCATCGTTGGCCGAGATGAGTCCCGAACCTCGCTTGGCAGTTAAATACAACGCCAACGACTGGTTTAGAGTTAAATTTGCTGCCGGCATCTACACCCAAAACTTTATCGCCGCTTCTTCTGACCGCGATGTGGTTAACTTGTTCTATGGTTTTCTTTCCGGACCAGAAAACCTACCTTCAACCTTCGATGGCCAAGAGGTTACAAGCCGGGTGCAAAAATCTGACCACATCATACTGGGAACAGAATTCGAC
>JBFHGX010000040.1:0-27460 GCA_041582875.1 Bacteroidales bacterium
TATTTCCTCTTGTTTGCATACCAACCTGCTGAAATGCAGGTGATAAAGAAAAGAAACAGCGTGATCAAATAAGGGAAGATATCTAACAAAGTTGCATTGCGTAAGAAGATGTCGTAATACCCATTGAGTGACCAGTTTAATGGTGAAAGCTTGGTGATGATGTGCATCATGTCACCCATCATAAACTCAGGAACCCAGACTCCTCCCAAAGCAGCCAGAATCACCACTGAGATCGATCCGAATATGGAGGCTTGTTCCTGACTTCCTGCCAATGTTCCTACCAAAATACCGTAGCCGGTGGCTGCCAGCGCAATGGTAGCCGTTAAGACAAACAGCGCCAAATAGTGATTTCCGGGATGGAGCTGAGGAAGTCCAAGTTGGGGCAATAAAAATACACCCATCAGCAACATCAACATTGCCTGAAGGATTACTACAACAAAATAGGTGCTTACTTTTCCCATGATCATGGCCAGGTTAGAGCCGGGCATGGTTCGTAAGCGCTGTGAAACTCCACTCTCTCGTTCTTTTATAAGATTTCCGGCCAACGGAATAACCACAAAAAACATAGCAAATACTGCCCATGCCGGAACATTGTGTTGTACAGAGTTGGGTATGGCCAGGTGGTCGTCGGTAGAAGCATATTGTTCGTTAATGATGACCAATCGATTCGTCACCCCTTGTTGGCGCAGTTGAATGTCAAGCATGTCTTCGAAAACTGTGGCATACACTCCAAACATAACTTTGGCCTCAACCATCGATGAAAATTGTTGTAAGGCGCTCACGATGGCCTGTTTAAAAGAGTTCTTGGTGATGGGATCAAAAAACACATCGATGGTTGCCGGGGGTGATTGTACAATACTGTCGTTACCAAATATTCCTGCATTTTCTTCAGGAAGCATGCGCAACATGCTGAATTTCATGTTTTCGCGGATGGATTCGCTGGATTCTGGTCGGATAAATATCCCAATTTGAAAATGGCCGGCTGCCACTTCTTGTTGCATGTTTTTTTTTGTGAGTAGCTGTCCGTTGAGGCTGTCGATCGCTTTAAAAAACCGGGAGTTTTTTAACCCTTCCACGATGTTGATTCCAAATGTATCTGCGTCTTGGTTAACCACTAAAACCGGGAGCTTTTTTTCTTCCAATACCTTGAATGTGGAGTCCTGCAAGAGTGTCATGATGAGTACCAGGGCTGCCGGCATGACAAAAAGCATGGCCAGTCCTGCTCTGTCGCGCAATAATAGCAAGGTTTCTTTGTAGGTAGCCGCTCCGTATTTGAGTAGAAATTTCCCCATTTTTTTAGTCCCTAAGTTTTCTTCCGGTAAGGTGTAGAAAAAGATCTTCCAGATTCAGACAGCCAATGTGTTGTGCGATTAATTCTTTGGGTTGGCCTGTCAACATTAATTTACCGTAATCAATGATGCCAATTCTATCGCATAAGTTTTCAGCTTCATTCAGGTGATGTGATGTGTACAAGATAGTGGTTCCTTGTTGGTTAATTTCTTTTAGAAATTCAAGGATCACATGACGCGAGTGTACATCGATACCCACTGTGGGCTCGTCAAGAAACACGATCTCAGGATGATGTAAAATTCCTGCAATCAAATTGATGCGTCGTTTCATTCCTCCCGAAAAATTCCCGATTCGGTGATTCATCCGGTCTTTAAGTCCGAAACGTTCCAGGTAGTTCTCGGTTGTTTCTTTTAAGGATTTTCCGCTAAGGCCGTACATTTTTCCGAAAAAAATCAGATTTTCACGGGCTGTAAGCTTATCAAACAGTGCCATTTCCTGCGGAACAACACCCATCAATTGTTTTACCTTATTGGGATAGTCGGTTAGCGACATCCCGTGGATTGAAATGTTTCCTGATGTTGCAGGAAGCAGTCCGCAAAGGATCGAAATCGTGGTTGTTTTTCCGGCACCATTGGGGCCGAGTAATCCGAAAATTTCTCCTTGCCGGATTTGTAAATCCAAACCGTCCACAGCATTGGCTTCAGCATGGGGATATTTTTTAACTAATCCCTTAATATCGATGAAGTGGTTGGAGGACATCAGGCGATGACAGTTTTAAGTTTTTTGAAAAATGCTTCTTCTTTATCTGCAATCACGAGCAGCAGGTCTGCAGCCAGGTCGTAACTTTCGTCGATGGTATTGCGGTTTTTTACGATCCTTCCTGTGATGACGGCAAATTCGCGCCACAAATCACCAATTGCTGCAATTTCAATGGAAAGCATGCGCAATTCAGGTTTGTTGAGAATGGCCGCAGCTTCCTGTAAAAAGGCACCATACATAAAACGAAAACCAGCGCCACCGGTACCAATTTCTTCCTGGGCACGAACTATTTGTCCGGTATAAGAAGCTGCTTTGCGTACCCCAAGTTTGTTTGGATAATTCCTTACCTTTTTTGATAGAAACCGAATGCCCTTCACTCCAAACATGGGAATAGGAATGGTAAGCATGTCTTTACAGGTGTGTTTAATTCCTTTGATGATGGCTTCCTTCAACGGGATGTTTTGTGGAATATTTTTTACCCAATACATGTGACCGCCAGGGGCAAAAGTACCTTTGGCATACCTCACTCTGAGAAGTTCATCATAGGTAAGTTGCTCATAACTTTCCATTACTGGGTCGCTGATTTGATAAACATTGTCTTTTTTGGCAAATGCCACCAGATTGTGTGCGTTGAAATGAAATCGGTACGCATCCGGAAAATAGGCCAGATTGTATACCCCAACCAACATCCCGGTAGGAATAGCTTGTTCGAGGTTGTGGTCGAGGGCCTCCATTGCTTTTTGTGGATTGCGGAACTTTTTTCGCTCGAATGAAATCCCCAATCTTTTGGAGAGACGTTTGAAAATAATTCCCGGCAAGGGTCGGAAGGAGGTTACAGGGATTCCCCCCACTTTTAGAAATGGCATATGGGAAAAAAACAAGCCGGAACCAATGCCGAACACCATGGGTTCGCTGAGTGTAATTCCGTAATATCCAAGGAGATTAGAAACCACTCCGTTTTCGCAGTGAGCTGATTGTTTATGTTGAAAAATAATGGGTTGATCCATTCTTTAGTCTTCTGATTTTAGATGATTTATGTCGGTAAGTTGGTCTTTAGTAATATTGAAAACCTTAGCGTATTTTTCCAGCGTGTTTTCGGAGAGTTTGGCGAATTTTTTGGGGTTTAAGTGGCGTTTAACCGTCCACGTCCACATACCCATGTATTGAGCCACCAATTTTACGTCCATGATGTTCTTTTCGATGTAATAAGCAATGGAACTTAATTTGCCTTCCAATACCTGTTGTCTGGCATGGTTTACCTTTTCGTTTACCTGATCCCAGGCTTCTTTAATTACTTCGTTTTTAGGATCCCAGCCAACTGATTTTATGGTAGTGAAATTTCCGTTTTCGTCGAGAGAATAGATGGGTTCACGTAATTTTCCTTGGAGTAAATTTGCGTCGTCTTGAGGTACTTCTGTAGTTTTCAAGCTAGTTGGTTTTAGTCGGTTGTGAAAGAAAAATGGAAAGGTCGCCTTCGGCGATGACTTCATTATTGATTCTTGTGGTGGCATGAACAATCATGGCTCCCAACATCTCACTCGTTAAAGTGATTTCGGTAAGGAGTTGTTCGTTAGTCTGTGGAAGTCGCTGAATAGTAAGTCGTTTAACAGCTCCTATAAACCCAATATCTGGGGTGCTTCCCTTTAATTTAGCCTGATACCCGGCTCTAAGGGCAGCTGTTTGGGCCATGTTTTCGATGATGCCTGATTCTTGTAAAAAATCTTGCTGAACAAACATATTTTCCTCTAAAATGGTGAGAGTGGAAGTGGTAGATTGTTCATCAGAATTGAGGAGTCCGTCCACCATAACCATTGGATTTCGTTGAGGAATCAGTTGTTCCATTTGGTCTTTTCCGAACATCAAATAATTGAGATTCATGGTTTGTTATTTAGTCATCAAAAATAGGAAAAAAATGAAAGGGGGATAAAGCCATGAATTCGGACGATTGACTGAAGCGAGATTCTTTAAGGATCCACACAGTCGAAAACCACCTCAAAAGTTATGGTGTTATTCATGTCAAATCAGGGTGAATTTGTGCTACCCAACTCTGTCGGTTTTTAGGAGAATTTTATGTTTCTGCAGCCCTCAAGGAGCAAATCAACTTAAAAATGCTCTCCGATATTTTAATTTCATACCAGATAGTCTCAATCAAGATGCTTTAGCTGTGCACCTGTTTACTAAAAACAAAAGCCAAGTGTTACATTAAACCCATGCATGGGTGAACGCTTACTGTTGAGGTCAGATAAATTTGGCCAGTAAGCACCTTCATCGTTGTTTTTTAGTTTTAATCCGCCAAAATCGTATTCAAAACCCAGCATAACAAAAGCTAGTTTTACATTGATTCCAGCTGAATACATCATTTGGACATAACCATAGTACGCATCCTTGCCATTTTCGTAATCTTCCCAATTATTAATAATGGCTCCAGCCCAGACCGGGTTTAGCTTGAAGAACGCATCAATAGCAATGGCACGTGAAGGAGCATAAGTAAAGGATGGTCCAATTTTTGAACCTGCAAAACCATTGTATATTTTAAAATTGTTGGGCTTGTTGAACATCTGAACTTTAATGGATATAAAATCAACATTAATTCCAAACCGCATATGATTGCCCACATTAATAGAGTTGAGCATGTATATGGTTCCGACTTCAAAAATCCCCCCAATTCGCGATTCTACATCCAATCCGTCTTTTAGGGCATTGGCATCCTGAAAACCATAATATTGCCATACCGGAGTGGATAGTCCTCCACGGACATAAATTCTTTTGTTTAAATCACCCGAAGCGTAGTCCTGAGCAAAATTAGTGAAGTTAATAAGTACGGTGAAAATGAGTAGGGTAATCGTTTTTTTCATCTTTATATTTGTTATTATTTATTTATCGGATGGGTTTTGCCCACAAAAAATAGTCGTGTTGGTTGCTAAGTCTATTTTTTCTTTAGGCACATTCAATGAATTAAAATATTTTAAGTTAATCTGATTTAAAGTAGAGTCTAAACAATAAAAAGTCATTGTGTATAAGACATCCGTGAGTTTTATGGTTAGATGATTACGGTTGAATTAAATACAAGCGTAAAAGTAGATAAAATTACAGATATCATTTGACGTCGGTCAAAAAAAATAATTTTTCTGGTGTTACCAATGACAACTTTAGGTGATAATTGGACCATCAGTGATACGTTGATTTGAGAATATGGAACACAGGTTTTAGAGGTAGTCTCACCAATTATTCTACAGCGATCTTAAATGATCAGGTTTTAAATTGGCCAAGGCCGGATTATTCAGGGCTAATCCAATTCTGTCGAGTAACATTTGTTTGTCACGGTTTAAATTCCCTTTAAGGACCAGATAATTGGATGCATGATCGCTGCGGAAAATACTCTGCTCGAGTTCAAGATCTTTGATAAACCATCCCATTTCCTGAATTAAACCTTTTACACTCAATTCAGTAAATTCACCTTTGAATTTCTTTCGAAAATGATCTGTCCCGTAAGGGAAACTTAGTACAAGTGTCGATAAATATTCTGGTTGAATGGCGTTGACGATTAAGGCTGAATTCGCCGCATGTGGCAGACTATACAATTCGCCTCCCAAACCGTTTAAAATCATAACCGAAAGTTTGAAGCCTGCTGCTTTGGCCCGTAATAATTCATGGACCATCGATTCATGACTTTCGTTTTTGTTTACCCTTTTTAGCAGCTCATTGTCCCCACTTTCGATGCCTACATACAAAATCTTAAGTCCTTTAGAAACCAGATGCGTTAGTTCCTTATCGGTTTTGTTACGCAAATCGGAAGGAAGTGCATAGGCAGAAACCCGTTGTAATTTTGGAAAGGTATGAGCTAACTTATCCAGGATTCTTTCAAGTCGTTGAAACGAAAGTACCATCGCATTTCCATCTGCCAAAAACACTTTTCGGATATGTTGTGCATAGAGTTGTAGGGCATCAATTTCGGCGAAAACTTCTTCCTCTTTTTTTGCTTCAAAATTTTTGGAAGTGTACATTTCGCAAAAAGCGCACTGATTCCATGAACACCCATGAGTCACTTGCAGAATGAGAGAATTGGCTTCACTCGGTGGTCGAAATACGGGCTGGTGATAGGAGAGGGGAAACGACATCGGTCAAGTTATATAATATCGCTTTTCTGTTGCTTTTTGGTGAGAATGCGGCTTTTTTCGTAGGCGCACTCATCTTCATCATCCAACTGATCGCCGTTGCAGGCGCATCCGAAACTGCCGTTTTGATACATGATCAACTCACAGTTGGAGCATGTGTTGCTGCTGCATGCCTGTTGAAAATTGTCGGGAAGAAAATAGAGTATTCCTTCCTTTTGGCTCAGCTCGCAATACACCCGGTAATGTGATTGGGATACACCGGTTTTTAAGTCGTTGACTTCAGCTGAAACGGCAAGGTAGTACACGTATTTTCCGGGTTGCATCGGAAAGCTAACCAACTCAGCATGAGTGTATTTGTAATTCAAGTCGTTTTTGATTAGTCGGTTGTGTTTGGTAATTAAGTCGTTAACCTTGTTAAGCGAGATGGATAGAGTGGGCTTGTCTGGGTTGTTGTCTCTAATGTTTCCAACTTCAACTGATTCAGCTATAGGACTACTACATCCAATTCCTCCTATCACTAATCCCATCAGTATGATGATTCCGATAACGAGATTACTCACCGGATTTTGGACAAGCCTTTTGATGTTATTTTTCATGCTAATTTTCTTCGTTGTAAAACAATTTATAAAAGTTCATCTGTTTTTCTTCATCGTATCCCTTTTCAATATATCGTCTATCTCCATGGATATACAAACTAAAGTTTTTATCCAACTTAAGCACACTTTTAAAGTTTTTTGCTTGCTTGCGAATGGCCTTGTCGGAGATGTCGAATTGATCATCAATTTGAATCTTGTATTCTTCTTCGTAGTCTGATTTGTAACTTTTAAATGTTTCGCCCAAATCAGGATGGTCGAGTACCTGATCTGCGAAAGCTTCCAGATCAAATGTCTCGTTTTCTTTGAAAAATTTCGCCGAATTGTTCAGCATTTCTGCTTCATCAGCACGATCCATTTCAAATTTTTCAGGTAGGTAGGTAGTGACGAATTTTTTGGTCATGGCCAATGCCTGTTCGGTTTGGTAATAGGCATCTTTGCGCTCAGCCAGATGTAAAAATTCATCGAACCAAAAATGTGCTTCAGATTTGTTCAGGTTGTCGATGGCCTCCACCACAAACCCTTCCTCTTGCTCCAAGTTATAAATTAAACAACCTTTGTCGAGTTTATTGATGTTGATTCCGTCGTCGCTGTCGATGGTGTAGGTGTCCTTGGCGGGATAAACTTTTAAATAGGTTTCGCGTGATTCCGATTTAAACAAACCCAGCGCCTTTGTTCTGACTCCCTCCACAATGCAGTTGTCGAAGAGTACCACGTAGAATTCACCACTCTTTATTTTCGGGTGCAGGCTTTGAGCATACAGATGCTTGGCCAGACTCTGGCTGGTTTCGAAAAATTTCTCAGGATCTTCGAAAATCTGACGCGCATAGGAATAAACCTCGTTGAGGCTCAAATCAGATTCGTGCGATAAATGAAACCGTGACTCGGTTTTGAATGGCGATAGAAAGTAATGTTGCAATAAAGTCAGTATGTCATCTTCCAAATCAAGTTCTGCTTTAGAAAAGCGAATGCCATCATCGTTGGTTTTGTTACCTACTTTGTGCAGAGCAATGTGTCGTATAGTTATTTCGTCAGTCATTTTTGTTGAATAATTTCAAAAGTGTTTAATGTTTTCATGCAACAGGTTTATGGTCTCCCAGCTTTCGTCTTCTGACTTCTGTCTTCCAACTTCCCTCTCCCCCTTATTTCACCCAAATTTCATCTGCAAATATCCATGAGGGTTCACCTGCTCCTACATGCCAATCGGGGCAAAGTCCCTGAGATTTAGCTGTAACGTGAATATACCTTATTTTTTTATTGACATTTTTAGCCACAAAATCGTAAACAATTCCACCTGATGTTTTAGGGTCGATGGGGTTGGTTAGATTCCCCACTTCATGGTAGGTTTTTCCGTCGGTAGAAACCTCAAAC
Organism: Bacteroidales bacterium; assembly: GCA_041582875.1. GTDB lineage: Bacteria > Bacteroidota > Bacteroidia > Bacteroidales > F082 > UBA6244. Next base: position 8,129 of record JBFHGX010000040.1, read on the forward strand.
TTGACAGATGCGGGCATAAAAATCCACGAGTTTTCATCCTGAAGGAATCCTGCGCCTATGTTTTTTGCATACTGCAATTCTCCCAGGTCAACCACCACATCCATATCAGTGTCATGATATCCTTGCCAATTGCCGGTTCTGAATTCATTATCGCCACGAATGGTGTTAATTAAAGCGACATCCCCACCAGCAGTATATTGATCGCTATAGGGAGTGTTGATCATCACCTTTCTGTTGGCAGGGATTAGTAGATAGCTGGCTTCTTCCTGAAAACTTAAAATACCGTTTACAGAGGCCATAGCTGTTAATTCAGTTGTTTCTGTAATGACGAATGGTTCAGTGTATCGCATTCCTTCTCCATTTTTCATCATTTTGATTTTGGCTTGATCGGATAAATCACTCACACCAATGGTTAGTGATTTTTCAAAGGTTCTGCTGTCAGCTTCAAAGGATGGGACCGGAGTAATTAATAAATCAGTGATTTTTTGCGAAGGCCTGCTCTCGATGGATTGTCCCCAAGTTTTGTTGGGTTGGCTTCCCAACTCAATCACCAAATCGCCTCCGTTGGCAATCATATCGAACGTAATATACGATTTATCGTAGCTGTTCCCATCGTATGAAACTCCTTGAATGTAAATGTCAAGTTCGCTTTTGCGAAGGGCTTTTACCGTAAATATTCGGCCATTTTCCAGGTTGATTTGAGCTTGCTCAAACAAGGGTGTTCCCAATACATATTGCATGCTTCCCGGTGTAACCGGATAAAATCCTAATGAACTCATGACATACCAGGCCGACATCTGACCACAGTCTTCGTTGCCACTTAATCCATCCGGTTGATTGGAATACAGCTCGTTGCTGATTTGATGGATGAGTTTTTGGGTTTTCCAGGGGTTGCCTATATAACTATAAAGGTAAGCCATGTTGTGACTGGGCTCATTGCCATGGGCGTATTGGCCGATCAATCCGGTGATATCCGATTGTACACGTCCCGAAAGCTTTTCTTCTGTAGTAAACAATTCGTCCAGTTTTTTATCGTAACCTTCGTCTCCGCCAAGCAATTGAATGTGTGTGTTTATATCTTGAGGAACAAAGAAGTTGTATTGCCACGTATTGGCTTCGGTCAGCATGAAATTGACTTGCGTAGGATCGAAAGGAGTAATAAATCCACCATTTGATTTTCCTCTGAAGAACCCAGTTTTTTTATCGAAAATATTTTTGTAGTACTGAGCACGCTGAATAAATTCCTGATAGGTAGCGGTATCTTCAAGCCCCAATGCCATCTGAGCGATGCACCAGTCATCATACGCATATTCCAGTGTTTTGCTTACGCTCTCACCTTCTTTGTCCGCAGGAATGTATCCTTTGGTCATGTAGTCGTCGAGACCAAATAATCCTGAAGTTGCACTTTTTTTCATTGCGGTCAGGGCCTGATGCGCATCGAAGCCACGCAATCCCTTAAGCCATGCATCCGCAATTACCGGAACAGCATGGTAGCCAATCATACAGTTGGTCTCATTTCCGGCTAATTCCCAAACAGGAAGCAGTCCGTCGTGACTATACATGTCGAGCATGGAGTTGATGATATCGTTGGTGCGTTTTGGCTCGATGATGGTAAACAAAGGGTGCAAGGTTCTAAACGTATCCCACAACGATAGGACGGTGTACATTTTAAAAGATCTATCCTGAACCACCTTACCAGCATGATTGCGGTATTTGCCATCCACATCCGAGAAAATATTGGGCGCTATCATGGTGTGATAAAGGGCAGTGTAGAAAATACTTTTGTGGTCTTCGTTGTCGTCCTCTACCAGAATTTTTCCAAGTTGTTCGTTCCAATCAGCTTTTGTTTTTTCATGTACCGCTTCAAAATTCCATCCTTGAATTTCTTGTAAACAATTCTCTTGGGCGCTATGGTAATCCACAGCTGAGATGCCTACTTTTACAAGTAAAGGGCCACCGTCCATCATATTGAATGTGAGTACTGTTTTTAAATCATTTCCGGTGGCTTCATTTCTGTTTTGAACATACTTACCATCAATCGCTATTCCGGTAGCTTGAAAAGGGCGCGAAAAATAGGCGTAGAAATAAACAATCTGATCAGCTGCCCATGCTTTGGTTCTTCGGTAGCCCATCACCTCATGGTCGCCAATAATTCTGATTTCAGAACCCAGCATGGTTTCTGTAACCACACTTTCGGTTAGGTCGATCACCACACGTGCTTCCTCTGTTTTGGGATAATAATAGCGATGTAAGCCTGCATGAGGTGTGGCTACAAGTTCCACATTGATATCGTAATCATCCAATGTTACCTGATAAAAACCAGGGCTTGCTTTTTCGCTTTCGTGAGAAAACCTCGAGGCATAACCTGCATCAGGATTGTCGGTGGTTCCCGGATTAAACTGGATTTCTCCAACAGTGGGCATCAGACGGATATCACCATAATCACCAACTCCGGTTCCGCTCAAGTGCATATGACTAAATCCTAAAATGGTGTTGTCGCTGTAGTGATAACCCGAACATCCATCCCAGCTGTCTTTTCTTGTATCAGGACTGAGCTGAACTCCTCCAAAAGGGGCTGTAGCTCCCGGAAAAGTATGTCCATGCCCACCTGTTCCAATAAAAGGGTTTACATAATCGGCAGGTGTTTTTTCGATGTTTTTCTGGCATGAAACCAGGACTAAAAAAAACAATGCAACTAAACTGAAGTATGTATTTTTTTTCATGTGGTTGGAATTTTGGTCAAAGGTAAAAAGTTGGGACGAATCGGCGACTACATTCTTGCTAATTGAATGGATAATTTACCCCGATGGATGAGTATTGTGCCTGGTGTATTCGTTTCATAATTGGACAGTTTGATCTCTGTTTTGGTTCCAATGATGTTTTTCTGTTGAAGTTTTTCCACGTTGCCGGACATCCAATCGAAATAGTATTTTGTAGAGACTTGTTTGTCTTTATTGTACAACAAACATGTTTTTCCGGTTTCATTCATTTTCAGATGAGCACGTTTGTCGTAAACAGGCTCTCTGAATAGTAATTCAAAGCTTGTTGTTAAGCCTGTTACAACAGGTGGGTGGTTCATGACCTCCATGATATAGTTTACTTGCGGTTCCTGATTCGAGTCTATGGGGAAAAACAATTCGTAATATTTTAATCCTACTTCTGAAACCAGTGCCACATGAAATCCTGTGGTATCTTTTTTTATTACCGTTATTCCTGATAGTGGTCGGCCATAGATGGAAAGATTGGTTTTATATAGTGCTTTTGAAAAATCTTTGGGAAAGACTACCGGACGCGATTGTTTGGCATCATTGGACAAATAACTTGCCGAATATCCCGAAATACGACAGGAAGAAAAAAATGAAATTAACAAAGTGAAACTGACTAAAAATCGGATGGTTGTTTTCATGATAGGTTGATTATTCTTGAATGAATCTGTTATCGGCTATTTTGGAGTTGACTTGAATGTCGGTAAACATGATTGATGTATAATCACCTGCGGGTTCAGAAAAAACAACTTGTACAACTTGCATACTCTCCTTATCAAAATAAATAGCGATGCTTTCAATCATGTTTTGAACCTCTTTTGCTGAAGGAATCAACCGGGTCATGTATTGATTGTCATTTTCAAAATAGGTGGGGGCAAAATCGGTATTTCCCACAAAATCACCTCGAATGGCAGTAATAATCATTTTATTGATCTCGCGGAACATGGGATTGCTGTCGGTGTTAAATTCGCTTATCTTTCCATCATTATCAATGGTAAATTTCCCCTGATGAATCAGGATGGTGTACCTGATGGGATCGATATATTGCCAACGAACACTGTTTTCTTGTTTAAACAGAAATTCTCCGTGACTGATCAGTACCTCTTCCAACATTTCCAAATGTTTTTCCTGAACAAATGAACTTGTAAGGGTTTGGGTTGCCAATGCTTGATCGGCAATGGCCTTGGTAACAGAAGTGATATCTGAAACACGAGTAAAATTGTCATTTTGTCCTATCATTAACAATGGCCATAAAATGGCCAAAAACAAACTCAATAAATTGGCTCTATTCATATACTTCAATCGATAAAAGATGGGAGAGAGAAATTACGCTGTATTGTTGCATCCTTAGCCACTCGAGGTACTGTTGCGTAATACGCACAATGTCGGTGGTGTTGTCGTGCATCAACACGATTCCTCCAGGATGGGTTTCTTTTTTTAATCTTTCAATTGTTTTATCAGGAGATAGGGAGGTGTCAAATGACCGAATACTCCATCCAATGGATTTGAATCCGAGACGCTGTACTGTTTTTGCTACATTGGGATTGGTTACACCATATGGTGGTCTGAATATCAGTGATTTTGCTCCAGTTATTTTGTAAATCTGTTCACGTGTCAGGAGGAGTTCGTTGAACATCCTAGAGAAATTAAAGAAATCGAAAAAGCGGTCATGGCTAAAGGTGTGATTTCCAATGACATGACCATTATTATGAATCTGTTGAATTAGATTCGGGTGTTTTTTTGCTTTTTCACCAATCACAAAAAAAGTGGCTTTTACCCGAAACTCATCAAGTAAACTGAGTAACTCTGGTAGGATTGCTTCATCAGGTCCATCGTCGAAAGTAAGTGCTATAACCTTTTGGTCTGTTTTTTTTTGACAATAGGAATGCATGTAGAAATTCCAATGGATGTGTATGGAACCCAATACTTTTAGCCCTGTCCATACAGCTGTTGGTAAAACTATCCACCACAGCGAAATTTCGAATAACCACCAACCAAAAATGATAATTATCGCAAATACCGTGTATGCGCTATTGACTATCTGATTTTGTGTTTTCATGGCGTCATTCCAAGTAATTTTTCCAAATAATGGTATTGTACGCCAAAAAGCGATTTAAGTTGCTTAATGCGGTCTAGTTTTTCTTGATCCAAAAATTGTTCCTCATTTTTGAGGATTCCGACAATGAGGACATTTTTAGGCGTGTGTTCCAATGAAATAAATTCAAAAACTTTGGTGCTGTACCCATGAGCTTCCAACATCAAGGCCCTGATGGTGTCGGTTAAAATTTCGGACTGACGTTCTTCAAGTATCCCGAACTTGGTAATTTCCGAAAGGGCATTTTCGGGATTCATTTGTTTGCGGATTTGTTTGTGGCAACAGGGTGCTGTGATAATAACCCGAGCTTTTTGACGGATTCCGCGAAAAATAGCCTCATCGGTGGCTGTGTCGCAGGCATGCAATGCAATGAGCATGTCCATTTGAGGAAGTTTCGATTGCTCGATGGATCCCTCAATGAAATGCAAACTCGGAAAAGCTGACGATTTGGCAATGGAGTTGCAGTTTATAACAAGTTCAGGGCGTAACTCAATTCCTGTAACCGTTGGCGAAAGTCCCATCTGATTGGTGAGGTAGTCGTACAAAGCAAAAGTCAGGTATCCTTTGCCCGAACCCATGTCGGCAATGGAAAATGCTCCCTTAAAACGGGCCTGTTCCACCACATGACTTACCACTTCTACATATTTGTTGATCTGTCGGAACTTGTCTTCCATTCCTTTTTTAACCTTGCCTTCAGTATTGGTGATGCCTAAATGTGTTAGGTATGGATTGTTTTCTGCAGTTACAAAACGCTTTTTGGTTTTGTCGTGCATGAAAACCGGCTTTAAGGTCTGGCTGGCAGGCTTTTGTTTTAAATTGCTTTTTCCGTTAGGAAATTGCATCAAATGGATATCTTTTTGTGTGGTGAGTAAAATGGCCTGAAAAAACTCATGTTCGACGGCTTGTTTAACCAAATCCAAACCCTCCTCGAAGGTTAGATTTTTGGTGATATCCTGTGTTGGATATCGGTATACGAAGGATAGTCGATGCCCCGCCTTAATGGTGACAACCTTGATATACAAATTTTTGAGAGGTGAATTTGGGTCTTTTTTACTGCTTAGTGTTAGCTTGATGAAGTCCGTATTGGCAAGACTTTCCTCCATCATGAGCAGGAGCTTCGATATGTTTGAATCAATCATGGTATCAGTTTATGGAACGAGATTGCAAATATCGTTAAAACTAAGGATTTTTCTTGTGCTAAAGAAGCATAGCTGAGTATCTCTTTGCTTTCTTTTCCGAATGCCTCTGCAGTTATCGACCGAGAAAACATCTTAATCAACAGTAACGGAATGGTGTTTCATGGTTGAAAGGTGGGGCCGTTATTTGATCAGATGCACCGATTCTTAAATGCGTTCCTTGGCATTTTTCATCACGTTAAACAAAAATTCCCGTGATCTGAATAGTTGTGCTTTTACAGTTCCCAGAGGGAGGTTCAGTTCAACTGCAATTTCCTCGTAGGACAGTTCTTTGAAATAACGCATCTCTATCAGCTTTTTGTAATGCGGTTTAAGTTTTTGAACAACCTCGCGCATAAGGCTTATTTTCTGTTCAATGATAAACTGTTCTTCCGGATCGGGTCTGCTGTCGCGGATGGTGTCCTGAATTGTTTCAGCCTCCAAACCCGTCATGATATTCATGTTGTTTTTGTGTTTCTTACGCACAAAATCAATGCAATTGTTGGTGGCAATTTTAAACAACCAAGTGCTAAAGGCGTATTCAGCAGTATATTGATGAAGGTTTTTAAATGCTTTGCCAAAAGCTTCGATGGTAAGGTCTTCTGCATCGACCGGATCACCTGTCATTTTAACCATGGTGTAATAAAGGCTGTCGCGATAATACCCCATTAATTCAGCATAGGCATGCTGATCGCCCGTTTCTATAGCTTGACGGACGAGGTAAAAATCCCGTTGACCTTTTTCTGTCAGATTTACATTTACTTCCATGCTTTTGGTTGGTTTATCGAACTGATGAGTGTTATTAATGGGAGTATTAAAACATACAATGGCTCGATTGCCAGCGAAAATAACAATAATTGAGGTTCATGAAGCTTATGAGTAACTTTTTTTTGAATGATGACAGCACTGATTTCTTTTAACAAAAACAAAGACAATACCATCAAGGGTTGAATATTTAAAATGATCAAAACTACAGTTAGCCCCCAAAACAACAGCTGTGAAACACTGTATCCTCCCAACAACCATTTAAATTTTGGTTTGTAATACTTGCCCGTTGTCAGGTGTCTCCTTTTTTGTCTGAAATAACTCTTAAAGGTGGTTTTTGGGGCAGATAGCATAAAGCTCTCCGGACTAATCTCTATTTTGGTGTTTTTACGTTTAGCCACCTGATTAATGAACAAGTCATCGTCGCCCGAAGCAATTCGGTAATGTGAGGTAAATCCTTTGTTTTTAATGAAAACCGATTTGCGGTAACTTAAATTTCTGCCTACACCCATGTAGGGAATGCCTGCAAGTGCAAAAGATAAGTATTGGATGGCCACCATGAAGGTATCATACCTTATTATGTAGTTCAGAAAGCCCTTGACTTTTTTGTAAGGTCCATAACCCAAAACAATATCGGTTTTGTCGTCATAGGGTTGTGTCATCTGTTTGATCCATTGGTCAGAAGAAGGTGCACAGTCTGCATCTGTAAGTAACAACAACTCATTTTGAGCCGATTTAATTCCAATGGACAAGGGGAATTTCTTTCCTTTAAAAAAATTGAGCTCCTGCTCAATATTCACCACTTTCAAATGAGGGTATTTTGGAGAAAGTTCCTTAAGTAGCGAAGCCGTTTCATCAGTGGAGGTATGGTTAACAACCACTACTTCGAAGTTTGGATAATCCTGATTGAGGATTTTGGGCAGGTTGTACACCAAGTGATGATATTCATCTCTTGCCGACATAACTACAGACACTCCCGGTAGGTTTTGTTGTCCGTTGGATGGGTTTGCTTTTTGCCTGAAAAAAGCCAGCCGAGAAAAAAAAACCCAGTAATAGATTAATTGAATGAGCGTTACCAAAGCTAAAGAGCCAAGTAATGCCTGTGCGAGGGGTGATATTTCTGATAAGAATTGCATAGTCGTTTAAAGCATCAAAATTATTCAACTTGGGCGATTTCACCTATCTTTGCGCAAAATTTTCTTTAATGCAGTTTAAATTAGTATCCAAAGACCCTAAAAGTGCAGCAAGGGCGGGGGAAATCACCACCGACCATGGTTCCATTAAAACACCCATTTTTATGCCTGTTGGCACCGCCGGATCGGTGAAAGGATTGCATATTCATGATGTAAAAGACGATATAAACGCCGAAATCATTCTTGGAAATACCTATCACCTATATCTTCGTCCGGGATTGGAGATTCTAAAGCAAGCCGGTGGTCTGCATAAGTTCAATGGCTGGGATCGTCCTATTCTTACTGATAGTGGCGGATATCAGGTTTATTCGTTGGCCGATCGCCGAAAGCTTACCCGTGAAGGTGTTGTCTTTCAATCCCATATTGATGGATCGAAACATAATTTTACTCCTGAACGGGTAATGGACATTGAGCGGACTATTGGAGCAGATATTATCATGGCCTTTGATGAATGTACTCCTTATCCTTGTGATTATAAATATGCAGCTTCTTCACTTGATATTACCCATCATTGGCTCGATCGATGTGTAGATCGTGTTAATACTACCGAATCTCTTTACGGATATCATCAGTCGTTGTTTCCTATTGTGCAAGGGAGTACTTATCCCGACTTGCGTGCTAAATCCGCCGAATATATTGCGTCAAAAGGTGCCGATGGCAATGCCATTGGCGGGCTTTCTGTTGGCGAGCCCCACGAAGACATGTATGAAATGACCGATTTGGTGTGTCGCATACTTCCGGCAGACAAACCGCGTTACTTAATGGGCGTGGGCACTCCGGCAAACATCCTCGAAAGCATTGCGCTGGGAGTGGATATGTTCGACTGTGTGATGCCAACCCGTAACGGAAGGAATGGCATGCTGTTTACGAGTGAAGGAATCATTAACATCAAGAATGAAAAGTGGAAGGATGATTTTAGTCCGTTGGATCCCAATGGGGTTTCAGTGGTCGATCGCGTATATAGCAAGGCCTACTTGCGCCATTTAATTGTTTCAAAAGAAATTTTAGGTGCAGTGATTGCCAGTCAGCATAACCTGGCTTTTTATCTGTGGTTGGTCCGACAGGCCCGTGAACATATTCTGGCTGGTGATTTCGCCACCTGGAAAAATATCATGGTTGCTAAAGTTACCGCTCGCTTATAATAAAAATAAATAATAGGATGCTTAAAATTATCGACAGGTACATCATTAAAAAGTTCATGGGGACTTTCTTTTATGCCATTACCTTGTTGATTATGATTGTAATCATTTTTGATATCAGTGAAAATATTGACAGTTTTATCAAAAATGAGGCTCCTTTAAAAGCCATTGTTGTAGATTATTACATCAATTTTATACCCTATTTCATCAACTTGTTTATTTACCTGTTCACTTTTATCTCAGTTATCTTTTTTACTTCTAAGTTAGCCAGTGATACTGAAATTATTGCTATCCTGAGCAGTGGAGTTAGTTTTCGAAGGCTGTTGTACCCATATATGCTTTCTGCTTTTTTATTGGCCGTAATGTCTTTCTATATGGGTAACTTTCTAATTCCGAAAACCAACCAAAGTCGGCGGGTGTTTAAAAATACTTACATGGAAAATCTGGTAAAAGACCAGAGCCGTAATCTTCACCTTCAAATTGAACCCAATACTTTTGCTTTCATCGAATCCTATAACCGATCACTTGCCACCGGATATAAGTTTTCAATCGAAAAATTTGATGGGCAACTGATGGTGTATAAGCTAATGGCGGATAAAATAAAACTGGATACTGTTACCGGAAGCTGGACTTTGTTGGATTATTTCATCCGAACGATTGATTCTGATGGACATCAGCAATTGTTAAAAGGGAAGGAGATTGATACTACTCTGGCCCTTAAACCTACGGATTTATATAAAGTAAAAGAGGTGTTTGAAGAAATGGATCTTTATGAACTAAATGAGTTCATTGCTGCCGAAAAGGCGAAAGGATCTATCGGTTTCAAAAGTTTTGAAATCGAAAAGCATAAACGATTGGCTGGCCCGGCTGCGATTATCATTCTCACCCTTATCGGTGTGGCCTTGTCGAGTAGAAAGGTTCGGGGCGGTATTGGGATGCATCTTGGAGCCGGAATTGGACTCACTTTTTCTTATATTCTGCTCATGCAGGTTAGTACTGTATTTTCCACATTTGGAAGCCTTTCTCCTGCGGTGGCCTCTTGGATTCCAAATATTATTTTCTTGTTTATTGGTATCTACCTTTTGTATAAGGCGCCCAAATAGCTTTGTTTTCATTGCTATGATCTCTTTCATATACAGCAAAACGGTAAAATACTACCTTTGCGACCACAATATATTTCAAAAAAATGATGAAAGTTTCCTTAAAATTGATGCTTGTGATTTTTGTGTTGGGAGTTTCCTTGCCAATGGTGAAATCGCAAACCAGTTCCGATATAACTGTTGCTGATCTAAAACAACATATTTACTTTTTAGCTTCTGACTCCCTCAAAGGAAGGAAACCCGGAACCCCTGAAGCTGATATCGCAGCCAAATACATACGCGATAATTTTGTGACATATGGTCTTGCTCCTGTTGGAGATGATGGTTTTCAGTATTTTAATGTAACTACCAGTGTGGAGCCTGGTACTGGAAATATTCTCGAGGTAGGTTCATTACAAGGAGTTTATGATAGTACTTTTCAGTTGATGCCCTTTACTTCGAATGGCACCCTGGATGCAGACGTGATTTTTGCTGGATTCGGGATGGAAATTGATCAGGATTCATTGAAATGGAACGATTATGAAGGATTGGATGTATCCGGAAAGTGGGTGCTGGTGCTTCGCGGTGATCCCGAGCCTGATAAAGAAGAAAGCTTGTTTGCTTCCACGGGTAGCGATCGCGATAAAGCACTTGCAGCCAAAGATCACGGTGCTAGTGGAATCATCTTTGTAAACGGACCTCAATTTGGTGAATCTGACAAGTTGATGCCACAATCATTCAATCGTGTGACAGCAGGTGCTGGGGTGCTGGCAATAAATATTAACAGGGTTTTAGCAAATGAATTGCTAAGCAATACAGGTCTAACCATTAATCAGTTAGAAGATAGTATTCGCAAGGTTATGCAGCCTGTTCATCCGAATTTAAACAATAACCTGAATGCAACTACCGATCTACATCGGGTGGAGGTAACTACTTGCAATGTGGTAGCCATGTTGCCAGGCAACGATCCTGAACTTAAAGATGAGTACGTGGTGATAGGTGGTCACTACGATCATCTGGGTATGGGTGGTCCGGGATCGGGTTCTCGTATGCCTGATTCTATAGCTGTTCATAATGGAGCCGACGACAATGCATCGGGTACGGCTGCTGTTCTTGAGTTAGCCGAACTTCTTTCATCCCGTAAGGATGAACTGAAACGAAGTGTTGTTTTTATGGCTTTTGGAGCCGAAGAAATGGGGTTGTTGGGTTCGCAGTTTTTTGCTTCTAATCCTTTGTACGACTTAAAACAAGTGAAGTTGATGCTAAACTTCGATATGATTGGACGTTTAAATGCGGAAAAACCTACCTTAATGATTGGCGGAACTGGAACAGCTGTAGAAACTGAAGAAATTCTGAAAGTCTGGGAAGAAGGTAGTGAAATGGGTTTCAATCATGCTCCTGAAGGGTATGGGTCGTCTGATCATGCCAGTTTTTATGGTGCAGGAGTGCCTGTTCTGTTTTTCTTTACCGGAGCCCATCAGGATTATCATACCCCTTTAGATGATGCCGACATGATCAACTATGAAGGGGAAAAAGCCATCCTTGATTTTACTGTTCCTTTAGTAGTGGATATGATCAATCGTCCTGAAGCTTTGGTATATCAGGAGACAGCTGCTCCAAAACAAGAAGGTCGCAATAGCCGGACATTGAAAGTTAAACTGGGTATTATGCCAGACTTTACAAGTGCCGAAAACAATGGACTTGGAGTAGGAGGTGTTACTGCGGGAGGCCCCGCCGCTGGTGCAGGCATGAAAAAGGGAGACAAAATTGTAGCGCTCGATGGCATGGAAGTGACCAATATTTATGATTACATGTCCCGTTTGAAGAAATTGAAACCCGGACAACGCATTACCATAGATATAATGCGCGATGGACAAAAACTTGTACTGATTGCAGACTTGTAGTCATTACCCATATTAATATAGCGACATGTTCGATTTTTTTAACCCCGCATTGATTTCAAAATTTATCAAATTTGGTGTGGTTGGTTTTTCGGGATTATTTATCGATTTTGGTATTACTTATCTTACTAAAGAAAAACTTGGGATTCCCAAATATGTGGCCAATGCTATTGGATTTATCTCAGCCGCCACCTCCAACTATTTTTTGAACAGGGTGTGGACCTTTGAAAGCCATAACCCAGAAATGATGCTCGAATATTCGCAGTTCATCCTGATCTCCCTTGTGGGACTTGTTATCAACACCATGATTTTATGGCTGTTGGTTAGCCGTTTTAAAATGAATTTTTATATTGCTAAAGTTTTTGCCATAGCGGTTGTAACTGTTTGGAATTTCTTTGCCAATTTGTTCATTACCTTCAATCCTGAATCTGCATTTCTGCTTAATTAGCTCGATTTTTTAGGATGTAATATAGCCTATTCGTAAAGTGTTAAAACCAATTTTCTTTTGCCTCCGTGGTTTCTGAATTCACAGAAATACAAACTTTGCCAGGTTCCAAGATTTAATCGGTAGTTTGTGATGGGAATGGTAATCGAAACCCCAACTACCGCACTCATAAAATGCGCGGGCATGTCATCTTTTCCTTCCATAGTATGCATGTATTCATGATCACCTTCAGGAGCCATCCGCTGAAACAGTAATTTAAGATCGGTATGTACATCGGGATCTGCATTTTCGTTTATCATCAACCCTGCAGAAGTGTGTTTTACGAAAATGTGCAATAATCCAGTTTCAGGAAGCTTGTTAATACTATTAGTTATTTGATTGTCAATATTATGATGTCCTTTTGTGAATGGCCCTACTAAAATTTCCTTTTGTGTAATCATCTGTTCATTGCTTATGACCCAAAAATACGATAAGAATGTCGTTGTTGGATGCAGATTTTAAACTTTTAACTCGATTGAGGATTAAAATGTTCGGTCTATTTTTGTCATCTATGAGTACTTTTAGCTGTCAATCAATATGAATTTATCAACAAAACTGAATTAGTTGTCAACAATTAACATGTGCGTTAACCTGTGCGGTAACCTGTACGGTGAATTGGATGCAAAACACCCTGAAAATCACTTGTTTTGAACCCTATATTTGTTGGGAGAATCATTTAACAATTTTTTAATCAATCATTAATCGAAAATGACTATGCGAAAATTTACACTCTTAATGATGCTGTTTTTAGGGACAGGACTTATCGGAATGACATCGTTATTTGCTCAAACAGGATCCTTAAAAGGGACTGTTACTGATGCCCAAAACAACGAAACACTTGTGGGGGCTACGCTTCAGATTAAAGGTACGCTCATCGGTGCGATTACCGATCTGGATGGTCAGTATGTTCTACCAAATCTTGACGAGGGAACTTATCAATTGGTGGCTTCTTTTGTTGGTTATTCCACAAAAAGTACAGAAGTTACAGTTGTTGCTGACAAAGAGGTGGTTATTAATTTTGAACTTATGACCGACCTCATGGGGTTAGATGAAGTAGTGGTTACGGGCTTAGTTAATGAAAAATCTTCATTACGCTCTGCAGATGCCTTAACTTCACTTAAACCAAAATTCTTAGACGAATTGGGTGCACAAACCACAGCTGAAATATTCAAAGCTATACCCGGTATTCATGTGGAATCTTCTGGTGGAGAAGGTAATGCCAATATCTCGGTTCGGGGTATTCCTGTAGCTTCTGGTGGTTCAAAATTTTTGCTTTTGCAAGAGGATGGATTACCCATACTTCAATTTGGTGATATATCCTTTGGTAATTCTGATATTTTTCTTCGCTACGATAAATCGGTTGCTAGAATTGAGGCATTAAAAGGAGGTTCTGCATCAACACTTGCCAGTAACTCACCAGCCGGTATCATTAACTTTATCAGTAAAACAGGTATTCAGGAAGGTGGTGTTATCGCCACTACTTTTGGTGTTGACTACCGCTCATTACGCACAGATTTTGACTTTGGAGGATCCCTTGGTAATGGTTTTAGATTCAATGTAGGTGGGTTTTTCAGGTCAGGACAAGGCCCCAGAAATCCTGGTTTTACAGCAAATTATGGTGGCCAGATTAAAGCTAACCTCACCAAACAATTCGAAAAAGGCTATGCACGCATTTATTTCAAATACCTCAACGACAAAGCCATCAGCTATATGCCCATGCCTGTAAAGGCTACGGGGACTGCTGATAATCCAACGTATGAATCCATCGAAGGTTATGATTTAACTAACAATACCTTACAAAGCCCTGGCTTTTTATTGCTCAATGGTATGGATCAATATGGAAACAGGCGTACAAGTAATTTTTCCGACGGAATGCATCCCAAAGTCATGTCAGTGGGTGCTGAGTTTGATTTTGAAGTTGGAAATGGATGGAGAATCAAAGACAAATCCAGAATGGCTTTTACCAGCGGCACTTTTAATTCACCTTTCCCGGCTCAGGTAGCTACTGCCGACGATATCGCTAAAAGTCTTGCCGGTGATGGATATTCAATGAGTTATGCCAATGGAGCCAATGCAGGGGTTGCTTTAACACCAGCAGAAATTCAAAACCTGAACGGCAACGGACTCGCCATGCAGATCATCAGCTTCGATGTTGAAATGAATAATCTGAATAATTTTACCAATGATATTTTTCTGACCAAAGATTTAGGAAAAGCAAAAATAACCGTTGGCTATTACAATGCTTATCAAAAAATCGCTATGAGTTGGTTATGGCAAACCTATCTTACTGACGTTAACGGAGATGACGGTCCAAGGCTAATGAATGTTCAAAGTGCTGATAGTTCGTTTTACACTGATAATGGCCTTGTTGCACATGGGGTTCCGATGTGGGGAAATTGCTGTACTCGGGGATATGATATGGCTTACACCATCGATGCTCCTTATGCCAATGTGGAAGTTGAACTAACTTCGCAGTTTAGTGTGGATGCCAGTTTGCGATATGATATGGGCAATGCCAACGGTTATTATTTATCTAATTATCAGGCTGCTGTTGATGTAAATGAGGATGGCATTATCTCACCTACCGAAGAAAGTGTAACCCTTTTGGATAATGCCAATCCCAAACCTGTAAACTATGATTTTAACTATGTTTCCTATTCTATTGGTGCCAACTACCTGTTGGATGAAACAAAAGCCATTTATGCCAGATATAGTCAGGGTGGAAGAGCCAATGCCGACAGGTTGTTGTATTCTCCATTCATCACTGCCGAAGGAGGTACCGTTAGTGGATTGAGTGCCGATCAAATCAATCAGGCTGAATTAGGTTTTAAATTTAAATCACCCAAAGTTGGATTTACTGCTACAGGGTTCTATGATAAAATTTCAGAGCAAAACGAAGAGTTTGGTAAAATACTCAACAAAGATTATAATACCTATGGTGTTGAGATAGACGCTGTAGCTACAGTATCGAAGTTCTTCGTTTCGGCCGGTGCTACCTATACCAAAGCTAAAATTACCAAAAGCCTTAATACTGCTGAGGAAGGAAATGTGCCCAGAAGAGTTCCTTCATTGATGTATAATGTTAGCCCTACGTATAACTTTTTGCAGGGTAAAGCCAATATTGGATTTAGTCTTATCGGTACTACCAAGGTTTATGCACAGGATGATAATGTGGCCGTTTTGCCAGGGTATGTATATGTGAATGCTTTTGTAAGCTTCAATATCACCAAGGGGCTTGATTTTATGATAAACTCAAATAATATCACCAACACCTTAGGGTTTACCGAAATGGAAGGCGATCCATTTGTTGATAACAGTGTGAATTACATGCGGGCTCGTCCGATTACCGGTCGTGCTACAACAGCCACCATCACTTACACTTTTTAACCCAAGGGATATACTTGAAGTGTTATTGAAATAAACTTTAAACGGAGAGAGTATTATCGAAATATTTATAATGCTAATGCGCTCTCCGTTTATTTCATAATCATTTAATTGTAGAAATATATACTAAGTTAGTGGCTAAATACAGTTTTAATCAAGAAAAATTCAGAGAACATAGTCATGGAGAATAAAGTGCAACTAATCACCTATATTGACCGACTAGGATGTAATAATATCAACCAGCTAACCCAACTATTGCAAGAAGAGTTGAAGGATGTTTTTGGAGGGATTCACCTATTACCATTTTTCTACCCGATCGATGGCGAAGATGCTGGTTTCGACCCTATCGATCACCTTTCGGTTGATCAGCGACTGGGGAATTGGAATGACATGACGGCATTAAGCAAGGAGGTGGCGATAATGGCTGATGTGATTGTAAATCACATGTCAGCTAAATCAATACAATTTAAAGACTTCTTAAAAAATGGAGCCAAGTCTGCATACGCAAACTTGTTTCTGAGCTTTGATCACGTTTTCCCTACAGGTGCCACTGAAAAAGACTTGCTTGATATTTATCGGCCCAGACCAGGAGTGCCTTTTACTACTTTCAAATTGGAGGACGGCACCTCAAAGTTAATATGGACAACCTTCACCAGCAATCAAATCGACATTGATGTTAGGAGTTCTGAAGGAATGAATTATTTGGATGAAATCCTGAACACTTTTCAACGGGTAGGCATTAAAATGATCCGTCTCGATGCTGCCGGATATGCCATTAAAAAGCAGGGAACCTCCTGCTTTATGATTCCTGAAACCTTTGAATTTATCGATGAGCTTACCCGTAAAGCACATCAAAAAAATATTGAAGTATTGGTTGAAATCCACTCATATTATCAAACACAAATTGAGATTGCAAAAAAGGTGGATTTTGTATACGATTTTGCTTTACCTGTGTTGGTACTCGATACGATTTTTAGTCAGGATGCATCCAATTTACTTAAATGGCTGGAAATTTGTCCGAGAAATGCTTTTACAGTTCTTGATACACATGATGGAATTGGTGTTGTGGATGTGGCATCTGAAGGATCCAAAGCTGGGTTGATTGAGGAAGGCCGCTTGGATCGTACTGTAGATCAAATACATGTCAATACCCAAGGACAAAGTAAAAAGGCCACGGGTGCTGCGGCCTCAAACCTCGATCTGTACCAGGTAAACAGCACCTATTACGATGCCTTGGGTCGCAACGATCAACTTTATCTACTGGCTCGTGCCATCCAGTTTTTCGCCCCTGGAATTCCTCAGGTTTATTATATGGGGTTACTTGCCGGTGAAAACGATATGGATCTTCTTGCCAAGACTAATGTTGGTCGAGATATTAACCGTCACTACTATTCTAGAAAAGAGCAACTGGAGGCACTTAAAAAGCCCGTAGTTGTGCGACTTATTGAGCTAATTAAGTTCAGGAATTCGCATCCCGCTTTTAATGGCAGCATGATTTTACCTCCTTCTGACTCAAATAGCCTCCTTATCGTGTGGGAAAACAACCATGCTTCAGCCACTCTGTTTGCCGATTTGGTATCAGGGCAATTTAATATCACTTATAGTGATGAAAATGGTAAAACCATAACCAAAGTTTTTTAATTTTATTAAAAGAATATCAATGGCTTCGATCAAACAATCTTCAAAAAAGCACTTAATAATAGTTAAGTGGCTTACTTACATGATGTTTTTAATGTTTGCCATGACTACCGATGCCGTAGGTGTGATTATTCCGGAGGTGATGAAGCAGTTTAATCTCAGTATGACTGCAGCCGGATTGCTGCATTATGGACCTATGGTGGCTATTGCTATTGCCGGGATTGCGCTTGGGTTTTTGGCAGACAAATTGGGCAGAAAAGCGACCATCATCATAGGGCTTACCTTGTTTGTGTTAAGTTCGTACCTGTTTTTGGCAGGAAAAAGTTTTGGTTTTTTCTTGTCGTTGTTAATGATTTCAGGTTTAGCCATTGGTTTATTTAAAACTGGAGCCCTTGCTTTGATTGGAGATATCTCCACTTCTACCCGCGAGCATACCACCACCATGAACAATGTGGAAGGTTTTTTTGGCGTAGGTGCCATTATTGGTCCTTTTATTGTAACTTATTTTTTATCGAAAGGTGTTGATTGGCAGTATCTTTATGTGGTGGCGGCTACCCTCTCGGTTGTGCTTATCATCATGGCTTTACTAGCCAAATATCCTGCCACCATTAAAACAACAGAAGAACCCATTAATTTGCGTAGAACCTTTACAATGATTAAAGACCCCTATGCTTTAGGATTTTCTTTGGCTGCATTTTTATATGTTTCGGTCGAAACCGCCATTTATGTTTGGATGCCCACTTTGATTATGGGTTATGATGGAGATTTTTTGTTGATGGCTACCTATGCGCTACCAATCTTCTTTATACTACGTGCAGGAGGTCGCTTTTTGGGCGCATGGGTGATGCAGCGTTTCAATTGGGCTGCCGTTCTGGCTATTTTTAGCTTATTGATTTTGCTGTGTTTTGGCTTAAGCGTCATCGGAAATTCATCTGTTAGCGTTGTGCTGCTACCTTTGTCAGGATTGTTTATGTCTGTCATTTATCCTACTATCAACTCCAAAGGGATTAGTTGTTTTCCAAAGGTGCAAGGAGGGGCTGTTGCAGGAATAATTCTCTTTTTTACTGCTGCTGGTGCCGCTTTAGGACCCTTGTCGATGGGCTTGGTAAGTGACGCCTTTGGTTCCGACGCCATATACGGATTTGTGTTGGCTACTGTTTTTGCTGCTTTACTTTTTGTGGGAATGCTGTTTAATTGGATAAAAAAACCTACTTTGATAAGATTGGCCAAAACGGAAGCTACTGAGTATTCTGAGGAAATTAATTAATCTGTTATCAATGAACAAACCAATAATTATAGGGCTTGGTGAGGTGTTATGGGATATGCTTCCCGGAGGGAAACAGTTGGGAGGTGCACCAGCGAATGTCGCCTTTCATGCTTCACAACTTGGTGGGGATGCTTTTGTGTTAAGTGCTGTTGGAAACGATGTATTAGGTCTTGAAATCATCGATACCCTTGAAAGAAGGGGCATACATTATCTATTATCGCAAACAAAGCAACCAACCGGTACTGTTGATGTAATATTGAAACAAGGTATACCTGAATACACGATTGTTGAAAATGTGGCTTGGGATAATATACAGTTTACTGACGAAGTTAAAATACTAAGTCAGCAAGCTGCCGCTGTTTGTTTTGGGTCGTTGGCACAGCGCAGTCAACAGTCAAGAGAAACCATACAAAAAGTTTTGGAAGAGTTACCTGTGAATGCAGTTAA